>DATHAK010000027.1:0-12469 GCA_035296685.1 Blastococcus sp. | reverse complement strand
TGGCGAGCACGGTCTTGCTGTCGACACCGAACTCCTTGGCGAGTTCGTGTACGCGGGCTTTGCCTGGCACGGGTCTCCTCATGGGTGAGGCCGGCGGCTTGCCCGCTCGACCTCGTCGTTAGTGGTGCATGGTCATCGTGGCGACTTCACGGCTGACTCATCCGACGGTGTCCTGTCGACGTGCGGACCGGCCTGCTGCCGATCCGACTGGGAAGTGCTGGTGGTTCGCCCGCTCAGGCCCGCTCCGCGGGCGCCTCCGAGGAGGCGCCGAGGACGTGGTCCCGGAGCGGACCGGCCTCCACTGGAGCGCTCCCGCCTCCGGGGAGGCGCAGCGCGCGGGGGAAGGCCCGGCGTCGCTCCGCTGCGTGCAGGCACTCCGGGGTGGGGTGCAGCGAGGCCCCCCGACCGGGGAGCCGTCGTCGCGGATCGGGGACCAGGGCCCCCGAGCGGACGACCACACGCAACAGTTCGTCGGCCGGAGCGCGTTCCCGGCACCCCACACAGGTGCGGACCGGGGAGGACGTTCTGGCCACCCTGCACTCTAGCGCGTGGCGGGTCCGGGATGTTCCGCGCGTCGGGCCGGGGGGCGGTGCGCCCCCGGACGGCCGGTGGCCGAGCCCGGCGGTGGACCCGAGCGCAGCGGCGGCCGGCCGACCCCGGGCGACGGCGTGGCGGCGTCGTCGTCGCCCTGCGCGTCGCTGCGGATGTCGATGCGACAGCCCGTGAGCCGGGCGGCCAGGCGGGCGTTCTGGCCCTCCTTGCCGATGGCCAGCGAGAGCTGGTAGTCGGGGACGATCACCCGCACCGCCTTGGCCTGCGCATCGACCACCCGGGCGCTGCTCACCCGTGCCGGGCTCAGCGCGGACGCGACGAAGGTCGCCGGGTCCTCGGCCCAGTCGACGATGTCGATCTTCTCGCCGTGCAGCTCGCTCATCACGTTGCGCACCCGCTGCCCCATCGGGCCGATGCAGGCGCCCTTGGCGTTGAGGCCGGGAACCTTGGTGCGGACGGCGATCTTGGAGCGGTGCCCCGCCTCGCGCGCGACGGCGACGATCTCGACGCTGCCGTCGGCGATCTCGGGGACCTCCAGGGCGAACAGCTTGCGCACGAGGTGCGGGTGGGTGCGCGACACCGTGACCTGGGGGCCTCGGAAGGTGCGGGCGACCGACACCACGTAAGCCTTGATGCGGCTGCCGTGGGTGTACTCCTCGCCGGGAACCTGCTCGGCCTGCGGCAGCACCGCCTCCACCTTGCCGATGTCGATGAGCACCGTGCCCTGCACGTTCCGGCGGTCGTGCGCCTGCACGATGCCGCTGACGATGTCGCCCTCCTTGCCGGAGTACTCGCCGAAGGTCTGCTCGTGCTCGGCGTCGCGCAGCCGCTGGACGATGACCTGCTTTGCGGTGCTGGCGGCGATCCGCCCGAAGTCGCCCGGGGTGTCGTCCCACTCGCGCACCACCTCGCCGTCGGGCCCGAGCTCCTGGGCCAGGACCGCGACCTCCCCGCTCTTGCGGTCGACGTGGACGCGCACGTGCTTGGCGGCGCCGTCGGCATGCCGGTAGGCCGTCACCAGAGCCGATTCGATGGCCTCGATCACCGTGTCGGCGGGGATGCCCTTCTCCCGCTCGACCGCCTTGAGCGCGGTGACGTCGATGTTCACTGTTCTCCTCCGTCGTCGTCCGCTCCGAGCTCGCCGTCGGCTCCGTCATCGACGCTGCTGTCGTCGGCACCCGGATCCTCGACCGCACGGCCGAACTCCACCTGCACCCGGCCGGCCCCCAGCTGGGCCCACGGGACCTGCTGCGGCGTGGGCGGCCGCTTCTTCGCGCCCGGCTTGCCCTTGGCCTCGACGGCCAGGGTGACGCCGTCGCCGTCGACCGCGGTGATCCGCCCGGTGACGGTCTCCGCGGAGCCCGAGGGGCCCACGGCGACGGTGACCAGGCGCCCGACGTTGCGGTGCCAGTGCCGGTGCTGGGTCAGCGGCCGGTCGACGCCCGGGCTGGTCACCTCGAGCACGTACGGGTTGCGGCCCATCCCGTCGTCCTGGGTGTCGAGGACTTCGGACACCGCCTTGCTCACCTCGGCGATGTCGTCCAACGTGACGCCCCGGTCCCGGTCGACGACGACGCGGACGACGCTGCGCCGTCCGGCAGGGGTCACCACCAGCTCCTCGAGGTCGTAGCCGGCGGCGTCGACGACGGGCTGGATCCAGCCGGCCAGGCGCGCGGTCGCGGGGTCGGGCCGGTGGGTGCCGCGAGCGGGGGACACGGCTTCCTCCTCCAGGCTCGGGCGGCCGCACGGTGCGGGGCGCATGACCCCTCTCCACCGGCGGCGTCCTGCCTGCGGCGCTGGTCGGGCCCGGGTCGAGGGGAAGTAGTCAGGCTACCGCCCGTCCGGGACACGCCGGACCGCGCACCGAGGTCGCCGCGGGGCCACCGGTGGGACGGCTGGGACGGGCGGGGAGGTGTCGCCGACGCGGCACGCGCCGCGACCGGCAGATCCGACCCCGCGCCGTCCGGGCTGAGAGGATGGGAGCGATGTCTCCCACGCCCCCTCCGCGCCCGCCGGGCTTCTCCCGGCGCACGCTGCTGGCCGCCTCCGCGGCGGGTCTGGCGCTGCTGGCCACCGGGTGCTCGTCACCCCCGGCCGACGAGCGGGAGCGGGTCACCAGCGAGCAGGCCGACGAGCTCGCAGTCCAGGTCGCCGTCCAGGAGGCCCTCGTGTCGGCGTTCGCGGCGGCGGGGGCGGCCGACCCGGCGCTGGCCGCGGAGGTCGCCGAACTGGCCGCCCAGGCCGACGAGCAGCTGACCCGCCTCAGGGCCGCCTCGCCGGGGACGACGGCGTCCGCCTCCTCCCCCGCCGGCGCCCCACCGGCCGGTGGCGCCCGCGGGTGGCTGCGGGAGCAGATCGGTGCCACTGCGGCCTCCCACGCGACCGCGTGCCTGGACCAGTCCGGCGCCCGCGCCGCGCTGCTGGGATCGGTCGCCGCGGGTCTGCGCGGCCACGAGGCGAGACTGGCGTGAGGGGGCGGGAACATGGCTGACGACCGTTCCGGGACCGGCGCGCTCGACGAGGGCACGGAGAACGCCGCGCTGGGTGAGGCCCTGGCGGCCGAGCACGCCGCGGTGTGGGGGTACGGCGTCGTCGGAGCCGCGGTCAGCGAGGACGCCCGCGAGGTCGTGGTCGCGTCCGAGGCGGTCCACCGCGACGTCCGCGACCGGGTCACCGCGCTGCTGAGCGACCGGAACGCCGAGGTCGCCGACGCAAAGGGCGCCTACACGCTGCCCTTCCCCGTGCTCTCGGAGGTCGACGCCGCGGCGCTGGCCGTCGTCCTGGAGGACGGGGTGGCCGACGCGTGGGTGCGGGTGCTGGACCAGGCCGCCGAGCGGTCCACCCGCGAGCTCGCGGTCGGGGTGCTCACAGCCGCCGAGGTGCGCGCGGTGGGCTGGCGGGGCGCCGCGGGGCAGGCGCCGGTCACCTCGGCCCTGCCGGGGCTGCCTCCGCAGTGACGACGGCGCGGGCGGGTCGACCCCGCCCGCGGCCGGTCAGCCCAGCCCGCCGAGGAACGCGTCGGTGACACCGACCGCGGTGCTGCTGGACTGCCCGCCCTCGACGAGGACGGCGAAGGCGATGTCGCCCTGCGGCCCGCCGAGCTGGTAGCCCATGAACCATCCATGAGCATCCGGCGGGGTGTTGCTGCCGTACTCGGCCGTTCCCGTCTTGCCGTACACGTCCCCGCGGTCGCCGAGCGCCGTGGCGGTGCCCGACAGCACGACCTGGCGCATCATCGGCCGCAGCGCGTCGAGCACCGCCTGCCCCGGGCCGGCCGGGGAGCCGCCGGCGGGCTGCCCCCCGACCACCTCGACGGGGGCCGCGGGCGCACCGGAGGCGATGCCCGCCGCCACGAGCGCGAGCTGGGCCGGGCTCATGAGCACCTCGCCCTGGCCGATGGCGTCGGCGGCCTTCGTCGTCCCGGTGCTGTCGGCGGGGACGCTGCCGCTGAAGATGCCGACGGGCAGCTGCCAGTCCGAGCCGACGCCGTAGGAGGAGGCCGCCTCGGCGAGCGCCCCGTCGGGCAGCTCGAGGGCCTGCTGGATGAAGGTGGTGTTGCACGACTCGGCGAAGGCCTCGCGGAAGGGCACCGTGCCCAGGTCGAACTGGTCCTGGTTCTCGAACTCGCGCCCCTCGACGACGGTCGTGCCGGGGCAGGCCACCGGGGTGTCCGGCGTGAGCGTGCCGGTGGAGAGCAGGGCGGTGGCGGTCATCGTCTTCATGCTCGACCCCGGTGGGAACTGGCCGCGCAGTGCGTTGCCCGGGTCGGCCGCCTCGTTGGACGACACGGCAAGGATCTCGCCGGTGCCCGGCCGCACCACGACCAGGTGGGTGGGCAGCTGCTGGCCCGCGACGGCAGCGTCCGCGGCGTTCTGCAGCGGCACGACCAGCGGCGTCTGCAGCGGCGTGCCGGGCTCCGGCTCTACCGCGGCGATCTCGCGGCCCTCGTCCCCCGTGCCCTCGTCGGTGCTCACGACCGAGACGGTGAAGCCCGGCGTCCCGGCGAGCTGCTCCTGGAACGCGCGCTGCAGTCCGGACAGGCCCAGCTGGTCACCGGCGGCGTAGCGCGGCGATCCGTCGTCCTGCGACTCCTCGATCACCTCGGCCGTCGCGGCCCCTACGCGGCCCAGCAGGGGGAGGGCGAACCGGGCGGACGGCGCGAGCAGGCGGGTGTCGGTCGGGAAGACCGCGCCGGGCAGGTCGAACACCTGGGCGCGGATGGCCTGGAAGTCGGGCCGGCGCAGGGTGATGACGGGGACGAACTGCCCCGGGGCGGCCTTCTCGACGTCGGCGGTGATCGTCTCCGCCTCGATCCCGGTGGCCGCGGACAGCCCGGCGGCGAGCGCCGGCAGGTCGGTGACCTGAGCGGGGTCGACCCCGACGTTGACGACCTCGGTGGGCGTGAACAGCGGCGCACCGCTCGCGTCGGTGATGGTCGCCCGCTCGGGGAGGGTGCGCGCCAGCGCCAGATGCTGGCCCTCGGCCAGCTCGGGGTGGACGACCGTGGGCTCGGCGACGACCTGCCAGTCCTCGTCGCCCTCCTCCAGGCGCAGCGTCGCGTCGTAGCTCCAGTCGGGAGCGGCGGCGAGGTCCCAGGTCGCCGTCCAGTGCACCGTGGCGGTCCCGTCGTCCACGGTGACCTCGCCGACCTCGGCCGCGAGCGCGGCGTCGGGCAGGTCCGTCGTCGTCTGCTCGAGCAGCGCGGTGGCCACGTCGGGATCGGTCGTGGCGCGCGCGGCCTCCGCGGTGTCGCCGCCGGCCCACGCGTCCAGGAAGGTCTGCGCCGCCTTCCGGACGTCGTCCTCGGAACTGCCGGAGCAGGCCCCGAGGACGGGAACGGTCAAGGTCAGCAGCGCTGTGGCCAGAGCGGGGCCCCGTTTTCTCCGCACCCCGACACAGTGTCACGCCGGTGCCGGAACCTCAGAACAGCACGCTGGCGTACTGCCCGACCTCCCGGAAACCGACCCGGCGGTAGGCCGCCCGGGCCGCGTGGTTGAAGTCGTTGACGTAGAGGCTGACGACCGGCGCGAGCGCCGCGCGGGCGTACTCGACGACGGCCGCGGTCCCGGCCGTGCCGATGCCGCGGCCGCGCAGCTCGGGGGCCACCCAGACGCCCTGCACCTGGCAGGCGGCGCGCGAGACCGCGCCGATCTCGGCCTTGAAGAGCACCCGGCCGTTCTCGATCCACGCCAGGGACTGCCCGGCCCGCACCAGCTCGGTCACCCGGGCGCGGTATCCCGCTCCGCCGTCGACCCGCAGCGGGCTGACCCCCACCTCCTCGGTGAACATCGCGATGGCGGCGGGCAGCAGCGTCTCGAGCTCGGCGAACCGCACGGGGCGGACCCGGGGCTCGGGCGTCACCCTCGGCGGGGAGTCGATGGCCATGAGCGGCTGGCGGGGCCGGTGGTCGCGGGCGGGGCCCCAGGAGGGGTTCAGCAGGTCCCAGAGCGGGGCGACCGAGGCGGCCGGGCCGACGATGGTGGAGCACCGGCGGCCGGCGCGCCGGGCCCGCTCGGCGAACGCCGCGGCCGCGCCGCGCTCGGCACCGGGGACGGCGAACGGGATGAGATTGGCCCCGGCGAGGCACACCGCATCGAGGGTGCGGCCGGTGCCCACGCCCCACAGCGGTGCGCCGAGCGAGGCGGGTGCGGTGCCGGCCGTCTCGATCCGCCCGGCCAGGACGCACGCCGCCACCGGGTCGGTGGCGAGCAGCCGGTGGACGGCGGCCTCGTCGGTCTCGTCGAGGACGCGGGCGGTCGGCGTCCGGAGCACGGCGCGGTCCCGGATGCGCCGGTCAGCTGACGCTGACGACGGGGGGCCCGGACGGCTCTCCGGCGGCGACCTGCTCGGCGGCGATGCGCATGGCTTCCTCGATGAGGGTCTCGACGATCTGCGACTCGGGGACGGTCTTGACGACCTCGCCCTTGACGAAGATCTGCCCCTTGCCGTTGCCGGACGCCACCCCGAGGTCGGCCTCGCGGGCCTCGCCGGGACCGTTGACGACGCAGCCCATGACGGCGACCCGCAGCGGCACCTCCATGCCCTCGAGGCCGGCGGTGACCTCGTCGGCGAGCTTGTAGACGTCGACCTGGGCCCGCCCGCAGGACGGGCAGCTGACGATCTCCAGCCCGCGCTGCCGCAGGTTCAGCGACTCGAGGATCTGGGTGCCGACCTTGACCTCCTCCACCGGCGGGGCGGACAGGGAGACGCGGATCGTGTCGCCGATGCCCTGCGAGAGCAGCGCACCGAACGCGACCGCGGACTTGATCGTGCCCTGGAAGGCGGGCCCCGCCTCGGTGACGCCGAGGTGCAGCGGGTAGTCGCACTGGGCGGCCAGCAGCTCGTAGGCCCGCACCATGACGACCGGGTCGTTGTGCTTGACCGAGATCTTGAGATCGCGGAAGTCGTGCTCCTCGAACAGCGAGCACTCCCACAGCGCGGACTCCACCAGCGCCTCGGGTGTGGCCTTGCCGTACTTGGCGAGCAACCGCTTGTCGAGCGAGCCGGCGTTGACGCCGATGCGGATCGGCGTCCCGGCGTCCTTGGCGGCGCGGGCGATCTCGCCCACCTTGTCGTCGAACTTCTTGATGTTGCCGGGGTTCACACGGACGGCGGCGCAGCCGGCGTCGATCGCGGCGAACACGTAGCGCGGCTGGAAGTGGATGTCGGCGATGACCGGGATCTGCGACTTCTTGGCGATCAGCGGCAACGCCTCGGCGTCGTCGGTGTCGGGGACGGCGACCCGCACGATCTGGCAGCCCGACGCCGTCAGCTCGGCGATCTGCTGGAGGGTGGCGTTCACGTCGGCGGTCTTCGTCGTGCACATCGACTGCACGCTCACCGGGAAGTCGCTGCCGACCCCGACGCCCCCCACGTCGAGCTGGCGGGTCGTGCGGCGGGGCGCCAGGACGGGAGGGGGTGCAGCCGGCATGCCGAGGCTGACGGGGATCGCCATGCCGCTCAGTATCCCCTGGCGCCGCCACCGTGCCCCGGACGCGCCTGTGACGTGCGCCGTCGCCGTCCGCGGGCGGCACCTGCCGACATCCGTCCCACACCGCTGTCGACCGGACCGGATACCGGCGCCGGGCGGATCTCGGCGCCCGGCGGGCCGGCACGGCGGTCCCGGGACTCCAGCGCTGCGGCTCAGCCCAGGGTGATCGGGTTGACCACGTCGGCGATGAACAGCAGCGCCGACAGGGCCAGGAAGAGCCCGGCCACCACGTAGGCCACCGGCATGAGGCGGGCGATGTCGAACGGTCCCGGGTCGGGCCGTCCGCGCAGCCGGGCGACGGTCGACCGGGCCTTCTCGTACAGGGCTCCGGCCACGTGCCCGCCGTCGAGCGGATAGATCGGCAGCAGGTTGAACAGGAACAGCACCAGGTTCACCCCGGCCAGGAGGCTCAGGAAGAAGCTGAGCTTCTCCCGGGCCGTGAAGTCCTCCAGCGCGAACGCCTCGCCGGAGATCCGGCCCACGCCGACGACGCCGATCGGCCCGTTCTTGTCCCGCTCCTCGCCCAGGAACGCGGCGCGGAACAGCTGCGGCACCCGCTGCGGGATCTCGATCAGCCGCTCGACCGAGTTCGACACCACCATGCCGAAGTAGCCGGGCAGGTCGCCGACCGACTGCCGGGCGAAGCCGAACACCGGGCTGACGCCGAGGTAGCCCGCGGTGGTGGTCTCCGAGCTGCCCGCCTCGACGTAGACGGTGTTCGGGATCGGGGTGACGGTGAGGTCCTCCTCGGCCCCGTCCCGCTCGATCGTGAGCACGAGGGACTCGCCGGGGCTGCTGCGGATCGCCTCCTGCACCGCCGACCAGCTGTCGTACGCGGTGCGGTCCAGCGGCTCCCCGTCGATCGCGACGATCGTGTCGCCGGGGCGCAGGCCGGCCTCGGCGGCCGGGCTCTGCTCCGGCAGGGCGCACCCGGGGGCCCCCGCGTCGCAGACCACGCCCTCGGCGGTCACCGGCGTCGTGCAGTCGGCGTCCTCGGCCGCACCCGCCGGCAGGACGCACGCCGGCACCCGGTCGATCGTCGTGGTGAGCACGTTGGTGCCGACGGCGGTGAGCGTGATCGTGAAGAAGACGACGGCCAGCACCAGGTTGTGGAAGGGGCCGGCGAACATCACGATCACCCGCTGCCACCAGGGCTTCTTGTAGAAGACCCGGTCGCCGTCGGTCGGCAGGACGTCGTTGAGCGCCTGGCCGCGCACCTCGGCGATGAAGCTGCGCATGCGGGTCGCGCGCTTGCTCTCGCCCTCCTCGGCGGGCGGGATCATCCCCACGATGCGGATGTAGCCGCCGAGCGGGATGGCCTTGATGCCGTACTCGGTCTCGCCGCGCCGGCGGGAATAGACGGTGGGGCCGAAGCCGACCATGAACTGCGGCACCCGCATGCCGTACTTCCGGGCCCACATGAAGTGGCCGAGTTCGTGGAACCCGATCGAGAAGAGCAGGCCGATCGCGAAGGCGGCGATGCCGAGGACGGTCAGCAGGATCCCGCTCAGCTCAGCCTCCGGAGATGACGCCCCGGGCGTGCTCCCGGGCCCACTTCTCCGCGGCCAGCACGTCCTCGACGCAGGTGGGTGCGCCGAGGTCCGGCGCGTCGTCGAGGGTACGCGCGACGAGGTCGACGATGCCCCGGAACGACAGGCGACCCGCCACGAAAGCGGCGACCGCCTCCTCGTTGGCCGCGTTGAACAGCGCCGGTACGACGCCGCCGGCCTCCCCCGCGGCCCGGGCCAGCCGCACCGCGGGGAAGGCGGCTTCGTCGAGCGGGGCGAACTCCCATGTGCTCGCCGTCGACCAGTCGAGGGCCGGCTGCACGACGGGGAGCCGGTCGGGCCAGGCCAGGGCCAGGGCGATGGGCAGCCGCATGTCGGGCGAACTGGCCTGGGCGATCGTGGCGCCGTCGGCGAAGGTGACCATCGAGTGCACGATCGACTGCGGGTGCACCACCACGTCGATGTCGGCGTACGGGACGCCGAACAGCAGGTGCGCCTCGATGAGCTCGAGGCCCTTGTTGACCAGGGTCGCGGAGTTGATGGTGACGACCGGCCCCATGTCCCAGGTCGGGTGGGCGAGGGCCTGCTCGACCGTGACGCCGTCCAGCTCGTGGGCCGAGCGGCCACGGAACGGGCCGCCGCTGGCGGTCAGGACGAGCCGGGCGACCTCGTCCCGGGCACCGCCGCGCAGGCACTGGGCCAGGGCGGAGTGCTCGGAGTCGACCGGCACCAGCTGGCCGGGGGCCGCCGCCGCGGTGACCAGATCGCCGCCGGCGACCAGGGACTCCTTGTTGGCCAGCGCCACCGTTCGGCCGGCCGCCAGGGCCGAGAGCGTCGGGCCCAGGCCGATCGAGCCGGTGATGCCGTTGAGGACGACGTCGGCCGGGCGGGCGGCCAGCTCCTCGGCCGCGCGGGGACCGGCGAGGATCTCCGGCAGGGCGTACTCGCCCTTCGCCCAGCCGCGCCGCTGGGCCGCGGCGTAGAAGGCGAGCTGCAGGTCCTGCGCCGCGGTGGCCCGGGCGACCGCCACGGTGCGGACGCCGAGGGTCAGCGCCTGGTCGGCCAGCCGGGCGACGTCCCCTCCCCCGGCGGCGAGGGCGGTGATGCGCAGCCGGTCGGGATTCTGCTGCGCGACCGCGATCGCCTGCCGCCCGATGGACCCGGTGGAGCCGAGCACGGTGACCTCGCGGGGGGAACTCACGGGCCCATCCTTGCCGACGGGCGAGAACACCCCCGCCGCGCCGTCCGCCCTCGTGCTGTACGAGCACGCCGGTCCTGCCAGAATGCGGCCGTGAGCGATACGCAGCGGGTGAACCAGCCGGGTCGCGAGGAGGGCGTCGTCCGCGTCGGGGAGCACCCCGTCGAGCACGAGCGCCCCGAGGAGTGGGGCTGGCACGGCGAGATGGGCAAGTGGGGCCGCCGCCTGGCGATCATCCCGATCCTGTTCCTCGTCGCGATGATCTTCGGCAACCACGAGGGCAACATGGAGAACTACTGGCTGATCGGCGTCGTCGTGCTGCTGGTGGTCATCCTCGTCGCCGACTCGCGTCGCCGGAAGAACGCCTGGCGCAGCCGGTGAAGGACCCCCTCCCCCTCACCCCTCGCAGGCTCGGGGTGAGCCTCCGGAGGGGGCCGCTCCATCAGCTGACTGCGACGCCGATCGCCGAGCCGATCGCGTAGGTGATCCCGGCGGCGACGGCACCGAACAGCAGCTGCCGCAGCGCCGCGTACCACCACGGGCGGGGTGTGAACCGGGACGACAGCGCCCCCGCGACGAACAGACCCACTCCTCCGCAGAGCAGCGCCACCCACAGCAGCGACGTCCCGAACAGGTAGGGCAGCAGCGGCAGCAGGGCGCCGGCGCCGAAGGTCAGGAACGACGAGACCGCGGCGACCCGCGGCGACGGCTTGTCCTCGGGGTTGAGGCCGAGCTCGGCGACGACATGCAGGCGCAGGGCCGTCTCCGGGTCGCGGGAGAGCTGGACGGCGACCTCGCGGGCCAGCTCGTCGTCGACCCCCCGGACGCGCAGCATCTCGGTCAGCTCGGCGAGCTCGCCGTCGGGGTTGCGCTCGAGTTCCCGGCGCTCCTTCTCCACCTCGAGCTCGAGCTGCTCGTTCTGCGTCTTCACCGACGTGTACTCGCCCAGGGCCATCGAGATCGCCCCCGCCACCAGGCTGGCCACGCCGGCGAGCACGATCGCGCGCGGGGCGGCGCCGCCGCCACCGACGCCGGCGACGAGAGCGGTGTTGGTGACCAGGCCGTCCATCGCCCCGAAGACCGCCGCCCGGAGCCATCCGCCGGAGACGTCGGCGTGGCTGTGGTCGTGCGCCTCGGCGTCCGGCCGGGCCTCGGCCCGCTCGGTCACTCGACCTCCTCGCTGGCGCTCGTCGGTCGAGTGCCTCGAGGTGCTCCGCTGCCTGGTGAACTCGCAAGCTCGTTCACTGGTCACCCTCGGCGCCCAGCTCGACCGGCGGCTCGACCGTAGAAGGACCCCCTTGCCCCCCACCGCTCGCCAGCTCGCGGCGGGCCCCTGCAAGGGGGCCGACGGCGACGCTCGGAACGCTCACGCTGTCGGCGGCGGCGAGCTGACCGCAGGCGCCGTCGATGTCCTGCCCGCGGGTGTCCCGCACCGTCGTCGCCACCCCTGCGGCGCGCAGCCGCGCGACGAACTCCCGCTGCGCGGGCAGGAGGCTGGCGTCCCACGGGCTGCCCGGCGTCGGGTTCAGCGGGATCAGATTGACGTGCGCGAGCCGGCCGGCCAGCAGCCGCCCGAGCAGGTCGGCACGGTGCGGCTGGTCGTTCACGTCCCGGATCAGCGCGTACTCGACCGAGTACCGGCGACCGGTCCTGCGCGCGTAGGCGTCGGCGGCGTCGACCACCTCGCCGACCTTCCAGCGGGTGTTGATCGGCACGAGGGTGTCGCGCAGCTCGTCGTCCGGGGCGTGCAGGCTGACGGCGAGGGTGACGTTCATGCCCTCGTCGGTGAGCCGCCGGATCGCGGGCACGAGCCCGACGGTGGAGACCGTGACCGACCGCTGCGACAGCCCCAGCCCGTAGGGCGCGCTCCCGAGCAGCGCCCGCAGGGTGGTGCGGACCCGGGCGTAGTTGGCCAGCGGCTCCCCCATCCCCATGAAGACGACGTTGGAGAGCCGGCCCGGCCCGCCCGGGATCTCGCCGTTCGCCATCGCGGCGGCCGCGGCGACGGCCTGCCCGATGATCTCGGCGGCGGACAGGTTGCGGGTCAGCCCCTGCTGGCCGGTGGCGCAGAACGGGCACGCCATGCCGCAGCCGGCCTGGCTGGAGATGCACACGGTGGCGCGGTCGGGATAGCGCATGAGGACGCTCTCGACGAGCGCGCCGTCGTGCAGCCGCCACAGGGTCTTGCGGGTGCGTCCGCCGTCGGCGGTCTGGTGGCGG
>DATHAK010000026.1:0-22486 GCA_035296685.1 Blastococcus sp. | reverse complement strand
CAGGAAGGTCACGGCGAAGTCGCCGTCGGCCGGCGGGACGTCGAACCGGTCGGAACAGCCGTCGAGACGAGGGCGGCCCAGCTTCATGCGCATGCGGGGACGCTAGAGGTGCATCGGCGGTTAGCGTCCCGGGCGTGACTCTCCCCAGCGCCGACGACCTCCGTTCCCAGGCCGAGGGCGCCCTGCGCCGCTGCGGCGTCGACCTCGACGCGATCGCCGGCGATCGGCCGGTTCCCTCGCCCGTGAACGGCCATCCGCTCGCCTTCGTCCGCTGGCAGGACACGACCGAGATGGAGCACGCCGTCGTGCGGGCGGGCGAGGCGTTCCGCACGTGGCGGACCGTGCCCGCGCCGGTCCGCGGCGGTCTGGTCCGCCGGTTCGGGGAACTGCTCCGCGAGCACAAGCAGGACCTCGCGACGCTGGTGAGTCTGGAAGTCGGAAAGATCCGCTCCGAGGCCGCCGGCGAGGTCCAGGAGATGATCGACATCTGCGAGTTCGCCGTCGGGCTGTCCCGGCAGCTCTACGGCCGGACGATCAGCTCCGAGCGCCCCGGGCACCGGCTGATGGAGACCTGGCACCCGCTCGGTGTGGTCGGTGTCATCAGCGCGTTCAACTTCCCGGTCGCAGTGTGGTCGTGGAACACCGCCCTGGCCCTGGTCTGCGGGGACCCGGTGGTCTGGAAGCCCTCGGAGCTGGCACCGCTGTCCGCCCTTGCGTCCGCGGCCCTGCTCGACCGGGCGATCGCCGAGCAGGGTGCGCCGGAGGGACTCAGCCATGTGCTCGTCGGCGGGGCGGAGATCGGCGAGGCCCTCGTCGACTCGCCGGGGGTCGCCCTGCTCAGCGCGACCGGCTCCACCCGCATGGGTCGCGCGGTCGGACCCCGGGTCGCCGACCGCTTCGGCCGCTCGCTGCTGGAGCTCGGTGGCAACAACGCCGCCGTGGTCACGCCGTCGGCGGACCTCGACCTCACCACCCGGGGCATCGTCTTCTCCGCGGCCGGCACGGCCGGTCAGCGCTGCACCACCATGCGACGGGTGCTCGCCCACGAGGACGTGATCGACGAGGTCACCGACCGGGTGGCGGCCGCGTACCGGCGGCTGCCCATCGGGTCGCCGGTGGGGGAGGGGACCCTGGTCGGGCCGCTGATCGGTCGTCGCGCCTACGACGCGATGCAGGCCGCGCTCCAGGAGTCACAGGCGCAGGGCGGCGAGCTCGTCGCCGGCGGCGGACGGCGATACGCCGAGGAGGCGCCGGACGCGTACTACGTCGAGCCGGCCGTCGTCCGGATGCCCGGCCAGACCGAGGTGGTCCGGCGGGAGACGTTCGCGCCGATCCTCTACGTCCTGCCCTACCGCACTCTCGACGAGGCGATCGCACTGAACAACGACGTCCCCCAGGGCCTGTCGTCGAGCATCTTCACCGCCGACCAGGCCGA
Source organism: Blastococcus sp. (assembly GCA_035296685.1). Lineage (GTDB taxonomy): Bacteria > Actinomycetota > Actinomycetes > Mycobacteriales > Geodermatophilaceae > Blastococcus_B. The sequence goes on along the minus strand of DATHAK010000026.1, from coordinate 21,051 downwards.
GGCCGAGCGCTTCCTCGCCGCCGACGGCTCGGACTGCGGCATCGCCAACGTCAACATCGGGACGTCGGGCGCGGAGATCGGTGGCGCCTTCGGAGGCGAGAAGGAGACCGGCGGCGGGCGCGAGTCCGGCTCCGACGCGTGGAAGAGCTACATGCGCCGGGCGACGAACACGATCAACTTCTCCGGCGAACTGCCCCTGGCGCAGGGCGTGAAGTTCACGGTCTGAGCGCCCTCCAGCAGCCCGCTCCTTGGGGGGCGCTACCTCGGGGGAGCACTTCTTCCGAAAAGCGGTCGAAGTGGACATAGGATGTGGGGAACCGCAGTGTTCCGCAGACGATGGAGGGGGGTCGCTCGTGCCCAGTGAGCGCTTCACCGGACTGGCCGCCGTCCTCGACGCGATCCGCAGCGAGGCCGGGATCACGCAACCGGCCCTGACGGAGCGAGTGGGCCTCGGGCGCAGCGTCGTGGCGCAGCGGGTGGGCGAGCTCGAGTCGGCGGGCCTCGTCGCCCCCGACGGTCTCGGCCCCTCGACCGGAGGGAGGGCCCCGCGCCGCCTGCGGCTGCGGGCCGACGCGGGCTTCGTGCTGGGCGTCGACATCGCGACCAACGAGCTCCTCGTCGGACTGGCCGACCTGGCTGGCAACCTCCTGGAGACCCGGCACGAGCAGTCCGACGTCAGCGACGGCCCGGAGGTGATCATCTCCGCCGTCGAGCGCATGGGCGACGCGCTGCTCGACGCGGCCGGTGCCCGCGACCACCTGTGGGCGGTCGGGGTCGGGATGCCGGGCCCGGTGGCCTACGACGACGGCGTTGCCAGCGCGATGCCCACGATGCCGGACTGGGACCGTTTCCCCACCCGGGCGCGGCTCGCCGCGCGGTGGGCGGCGCCGGTGTGGACGGACAACCGGGTCAACCTCTCGGCCCTCGGGGAGCGACGGGTCAACCCGGTGGCGGCGGCGTCGCGGCACACGATCTACCTCGGCGGCGGCGAGGCGCTCGGCGCCGCGGTGGTGGTCGACGGCCGCATCTACCGCGGGGCGCGCGGGCTCGCCGGGGAGATCGGTCACGTGCCTGTGCCCGGCGGGGCGGACACCCCCTGCCGCTGCGGCAACGTCGGCTGCCTCGAGGCGGTGGCCGGTCGGGCTGCGTTGGTCCGCGACGGCCGCCTCCTGGCGGAGACCGGGCAGAGCCCGGCGCTGGCCGAGGTCCTCGCGACCACCGGCACGATCCGGCCGATGGACGTCACGCAGGCCGCCGACAAGGGGGACCAGGCGGCTCAGGCGCTGCTGCACCGCAGCGCGCGGCTGCTCGGCGACAGCCTCGCCACCCTGGTCAGCGTCTTCAACCCCGACCTGGTCGTCCTCGGTGGCGGCATGGCCCGGGCACGAGCGCACCTCCTCGCCGCCATCCGCGAGGCGATCTACCGCCGCGCGCTCCCGGCGGCGACCCAGGACCTCAGGATCGAGCCGTCGGCCGTCGACATGGAGATCGCCGGAATGATCGGGGCGGTGCAGTTCGCCGTCGACGGGATCTTCGCGCCGGAGCCCCTGTCGCGCTGGCTCGACCACCGCTCGCCCGCGGGGCGGCCGGAGGTTGCCGACGTGGAGCGGCTGGCCGCGACCGCCTGACGCGCAGCGACCAGGGACGCCGGAGCATGGATCTCGACCAGTTGTGGCGCGGCTTCTGCGAGCCGCCCGACGAGGCCCGCCCCCGGGCCTGGTGGCACTGGATGGACGGCAACGTCGACCCCGAGGGCATCCGGCTCGACCTGGAGTGGCTGCACCGCGTGGGCGTGCGCGGGGTCCAGATGTTCGACGGCGGCATGGGCACCCCGCTGGTCGTCCCGGAGAAGGTGAGCCCCGGCTCGCCGCGGTGGCGGGACGCCGTCGAGCTCGCGACGGCGACCGCCCGCCGGCTCGGGCTCGAGTTCGCCGTCGCCACGTCCCCGGGCTGGAGCGCGGCGGGCGGACCCTGGGTCGAGCCGGCCGACGCGATGAAGAAGGTGGTCTGGTCGCAGACCGCCGTCGACGGCGGGCGAACCGTCGAGGTGCAGCTGCGCCCGCTGCCCAACGTCGCGGGGCCCTACCAGGACGCTTCCCGAGGCCAGGCCCGGCCGTTCTCGCGGGAGTGGGTGGCGCTCGCCGTCCCAGGCGAGCAGGTGCCCCGCGTCCTCCGCCCGGCGTCGGTCACCGGGTCCGCGCCCGTCGGCGAGTGGTCCTGCCTGGTCGACGGCGGGTTCGGCGCGAGCCTCGCGCTCCCGCGGGACCCCGACGGCCCGTCGACGGCGTGGCTCGAGCAGGTCTTCGACGAGCCGGTCACCGCCGCCGCGGTGACCGTCGGACTGCCCGGCGCCGGCGGGTTCGGGGCCGCGCCACCTCCGCACGCCGTGCTCGAGGTCAGCGACGACGGCCTCGACTACCGCCCCGTCGCCGAGGTGCCGCAGCTCGTCGTCCCCGAGGGCAAGGCCGCCCCCGTCCGCACCGTCGCCTTCCCGGCCGTGTCGGCACGACGGTTCCGGCTGGTGCTCTGCGGGACCAGCGCCGCCGCCGCGCTCCCGCCGCTCGCGCCCGGTGTGGCTCCTCCGCAGGTGCTCCGGCCGGCGACCGAGTTCCTGGTGACCGAGTTCGCGCTCACCGACGGCGGGCTGGTGCACCACGGGCCGCTGAAGGCGGGCTTCGCGGCCGCGCCCGACTACTACGCCCTCGACGGCCCCGAGACGGCGACGGCGATCGACCCCGCGCGCGTGGTGGACCTGACGGGCATGGTCGACGTGGACGGCGTGCTCCGCTGGGACGCGCCCGCCGGTAGCTGGCTGGTCCTCCGGTTCGGCGCCTCGCTCACCGGCCAGACCAACGGCCCGGCCGCGCCCGAGGCGACCGGCCTGGAGGTGGACAAGCTCGACGGCGACCGGGTCCGCCGCTACCTGGACACCTATCTCGACCGCTTCGGCGACGCCGGGATCGACGCCCTGCTCAGCGACAGCATCGAGTCGGGCCCGCAGAACTTCACCGACCGGCTGCGCGAGCGCTTCACCGACCTCCGGGGCTACGACCCGCTGCCGTGGCTGCCGGCGCTCGCCGGGTACGTCGTCGGCGACGCGGCGCGGTCCGACCGCTTCCTGTGGGACCACCGGCGCACGGTGGCCGAGCTGCTGGCGACCGACTACTACGGCGCGATCGAGGCGGTCGCGCACGAGCGCGGGATGACCTACTACGCCGAGGCGCTGGAGGACCACCGCCCGCAGCTGGGCGACGACCTGGCGATGCGCAGCCACGCGGACGTGCCGATGGGCGCGATGTGGCTGTTCGACGCCGGAACCGGCCGACCGGATCCCACCTACGTCGCCGATCTCAAGGGCGCCTCGTCGGTGGCGCACGTCTACGGCAAGCCCTTCACGGGCGCGGAGTCGATGACCGCGTTCCACCGGCCGTGGAGCTACACACCCCGGTGGCTCAAGCACGTCGCCGACCTGGAACTGGCCCTCGGCGTGACCCGCTTCTGCATCCACACGTCGCCGCACCAGCCGACCCAGGTGCCGCCACCGGGCATCGGCCTCGCACCCTTCCTCGGGCAGGCGTTCATCCGCACCGAGCCGTGGGCCGAGCTCGCCGGCCCGTGGATCGCCTACCTCGCCCGGTGCTCGTGGCTGCTCAACCAGGGCGCCCCGGCGGTCGACGTCGCCGTCCTCACCGGTGAGGAGGCGCCCCTGACCTCGCTGTTCGGCGAGGAACCCGACCGGTCGATCCCGCCGGGGTTCGACGCGGACTACGTGAACCTCGACGCCCTCGAGGAGCGGTTCACCGTCGACGACGGGCTGCTGGTGGCGGGCACGGGCCGGTACCGGCTGCTGTACCTGGGTGGCTCGAGCTCCCGGCTGACCGTGCGCGCCCTGCGGCGGATCGAGGAGCTGGTGGGGGCGGGCGCTGTCGTGGCGGGCCGGCGACCGGTCGGCTCGCCGTCGCTGGCCGACGACGACGCCGAGCACGAGCGGTTGTGCGACGCGCTCTGGGGCTCGGGCCGCATCCACGACACGGACGACGTGGCCGTGGTGCTGCGGTCGGTCGGTGCGGTTCCGTCCCTGGTCGTGGACGGGGCGGAGCTGCTGCGGATCGGCCGGCGCATCGGGAACGGCGAGGTCGTCTTCCTCGCCAACCCGCTGCCCGAGCCGGTGACGGCGTCCCTGCGCACGGCGTCGGGCCGGGCGCCGGTCGCCTGGGACCCGGTCGCGCTGCGGCGCGAGACGCTGCCGGGCGAGGGGGCCGACGGCGCGGTGCGGCTCGTCCTCCCCGCACTCGGCTCGGTGTTCCTGGTGGACGGCGGCGCCGCGGACCCCACCCCCGGGCCGCCGGCCGCCGAGGTGCCCCTCGCCGGTCCCTGGCGGCTCGGCCTGCCCGGCGTGCTCGATGCGGAGATACCGGAGGCCCGGCCCTGGACCGACCTCGGCCCGGAGGCCGCAGGGTTCGCCGGGATGGGCACCTACGCCACGGAGCTGGAGCTCGACCATCCGCTCGCCGGCCGCACGGCGCTCCTCGACCTGGGCGACGTGGGTGACCTCGCGCGGGTACGGGTGAACGGCACGGACTGCGGGGTTGCCTGGATCGCCCCCTGGCGGGTCGACGTGTCAGGCGTGCTCCGCCCCGGCCGTAACCGGATCGAGATCGACGTGGCGAACGCGTGGATGAACCGGTTGATCGCGGAGGCCGGTGCGCCGACCGGTCAGATCTTCCCGCCGGTGGCCGGCGTCTACGCCCCCGACGCCCCGCTTCGCGCATCTGGCCTGCTCAGCCGCGTGGTCCTTCGCCTCTTCAACTGACCCGTCCGGGCTCGGAATGGGGCCTGCCGGTGGCCATCACTGTCGATGATGCCGCGCATCACGTTTCGTATGAGCGCCTTTCGTTGACTTCCTCCGCTGACTGGCAGAAGCATGTGGTTGCCATCACGTCGGCGTCGCGACCCCTCCGGTCGCGGCGGCTCCGGCCGCACGGTCCGACCCGACTCCGTCCGGACATGTCACGAAAGGCAGCTCCATGACTCAGCTAGGCCACCGGCGGTTCCGCCGACTCGGCTCCGTCGTCGCCGTCTCGGCGATGGGCGCCCTCACCCTTGCCGCCTGCGGCGGGGGCGACGACGACAGCGGCTCCGGCGGTTCCGGTGACGCCGTCGACAGCTTCACCTTCACCTTCGGGAACGCCAGCGGCGCGACGGACAGCCCGTTCCAGCAGCTGGCGGACGCGTACTCCGAGGAGACGGGTATCGAGATCGAGACCAAGGCGCTCCCGCCGGACAACTACGGCCTCACGCTGCGCACCCAGCTGCAGGGTGGGAACGCCCCCGACGTCATGGTCGTGTCGCCCGGCGGCGGCCAGGACGCCGCGGTGCTCCCGCTCGCCGAGGCAGGCTTCGTCGAGCCGCTCGACCAGACGTCCGAGGACCTGATCCCCGAGGGCAGCGAGGGCCTGTTCACGATCGACGACAAGGTCTACGCGCAGCCCACGGACATCACGCCCGTCGGCATGACCTGGAACGTCGGGGCGGCCGAGGAGGCCGGCGTCGACGCGCCCACCGACCAGTCGTCGCTGCTCGAGGCCTGCAAGGCGAGCGCGGACGCCGGCAAGTCGTTCATCGTCCTGGCCGGCGCCGTGCCGCCCAACCCGGGCCTGATGGCGATGTCGATCTCCGCGACCCGCGTCTACGCCGACGAGCCGGACTGGAACGCCCAGCGTGCCGACGGCGACGTCACCTTCGCCGACTCGGAGGGCTGGCAGGACACGCTGCAGACGATCGTCGACATGAACGAGGCGGGCTGCTTCCAGGAGGGCTTCGCCGGAGCCGGCTTCGACGCCATCACCCAGGGCATCGGCGGCGGCACCTCGCTGGCCACGTTCGTCCCGGGCGGCGCCGCCACCGAGATCATGGCGCACGTGCCGAACCTGGAGCTCCAGGTGCAGTCGTTCCCGCCGGCCGACGGCGGCACGCCGTACCTGCTGGCCAGCCCCAACTACGCCCTCGCGATCAACGCGAAGGCCGACGACGCCACCAAGAAGGCGGCCCAGGACTTCCTGGACTGGGCGGCCGACCCGGAGAACTCGGCCGAGTACACGAAGGTCTCCGGCGGCGTGTCGATCAGCGGGCCCGGCGAGGACCTCTCCCCGGTGTACGAGCCGGTGAGGGACCTGCTCGAGAGCGGTGACTTCGCGCCGCTGCCCAACCTGGAGTGGCCGAACCCGTCGGTCTACGACTCGCTCGCGACCGGCATCCAGGGCCTGCTGACCGGCCAGGGCGACATCCAGAGCGTGCTCGAATCGGTCGACAAGGCATGGGACAACGGCTGACCCTGGTCCCTACCCACCTCTCGGACAGCACGCACAGGGACGAACGATGACTGCAACGATCGGCACCGGCCCCGTCGTGCGAGAGGGCTCTGCGGCCGCCGGGGACGGGACTCCCTCCCGTCCCCGGCGCGCCCGGCCGCTCATCACCTACGGCTACTGGTGGTGGGCCCTGCCCGCCATCGCGATGGTCCTGCTCATCCACTACATCGCCACCGCCGGCGGCGCGTTCTACGCCTTCACGGACTGGACGGGCATCGGCGACTTCAACTTCATCGGCCTCGACAACTTCAAGCGGATCTTCGAGGACCCGGCACTGATCGGGTCGCTGAAGAACACGCTGTTCCTCGCATTCGGCTTCCTGATCCTCACCAACCTCTTCGGCCTGCTGCTCGCCCTCGCGCTCAACCGCAGCCTGAAGACCCGCTACCTGCTCCGCGTCCTGCTCTTCATGCCGGTCGTGCTCAGCCCGCTGGCGGTCTCCTACATCTGGAAGTTCATCTTCGACTTCAAGGGACCGCTCAACAGCGTCATCGGCTGGTTCGGCATCGAGCCGAAGGTCTGGCTCGCCGACCCGACGCTCTCGTTGTGGGCGATCCTCGTGGTGATGGCCTGGCAGACCACCGGGATGTGCATGGTGATCTACCTGGCGGGCCTCGCCACCGTGTCGCAGGACATCGAGGAGGCCGCGGCGCTCGACGGCGCCAGCACCTGGCGCCGCTTCCGCAGCATCACGGTGCCCTCCATCCGGCCGTCGATCGCGATCGCGTCGACGCTCATGCTCGTCCAGGGGCTCCGGGTGTTCGACCAGGTCATGGCCCTCACCGGCGGGGGGCCGGCCGGCGACACCGAGACGCTGGCCACCCAGGTCTACAAGCAGACGTTCGCGCTGAGCAACTTCGGCTTCGGAGCCGCGCTCGCCCTGATCCTGACCCTGGTCATCCTCGTCTTCTCGGTGCTGCAGCAGGCGGCCACCAAGGACCGTTCGTGACGGGCGCCTGCGCCATGGAGGAGTGCTGATGTTCCGCTACACGAAAGCGACGTTCCTGCGGGAGGTCGTCGTCTGGATCGCCGCGCTGATCACGCTCATGCCGTTCTACTTCCTCTTCATCACGGCGCTGAAGTCCGACGAGGAGGCGCTGACCACGGGCTCGTCGACACCGCCGAGCCGGCCGAGCGTGCAGAGCTTCGCGGACGTGCTCACGGCGGGCGGCGACTCCAACATCCTGCTCGGCCTGCTGCACAGCGTGATCATCACGGTCGGCAGCATCGTGGGGATGGTCGTCATCGGATCTCTGGCCGCCTACGTGCTGGCCCGCAGCACCCAGCGGTGGGGGAGCGTCGCCTTCTACCTGTTCCTGATCGCGATCATCCTGCCCACGCAGCTCGGCCTCATCCCGCTCTACATCGGCGCCCGGCAGCTCGGGCTCGTCGGCTCGCTGTGGGGGATGATCGTCCTGTACACCGGCACGCTGATGCCGCTCGCGGTCTTCCTCTACGCCAGCTTCTTCCGCGGCCTGCCTCGCGACTACGAGGAGGCGGCCGCGATCGACGGCGCCAGCCCGACCCGGGTCTTCTTCCGCATCGTGCTGCCCCTGATGGCGCCGGCGACCGGCACGGTCGCCATCCTGACCGGCCTCATCGTCTGGAACGACTTCTTCTCGGCGCTGATCTTCCTCGGCGGATCGGGCAACCAGACGGTGACCGTGTCGATGTACTACTACGTCGGCGGGCTGGTCTCCGCCTGGAACAAGATCTTCGCGATCGTGATCATCTCGATGGTGCCGATCCTGACCTTCTACCTCTTCGCCCAGAAGAAGTTCATCCAGGGCTTCGCCGGCGGCATCAAGTAAAGGACCCCGCTGCCCCCCGCCACTCGCACGCTCGCGGCGGGCCCCTGCCCCGGGGCCGCGTCCTCCTGATCCCTCGCACGCTCGGGAGGAGCCTCTGAACGGGGCCGGCGGCGGGCCCCTGCGGCGGGGCCACGACCGGTCGCATCACCGAGACGGATGGCCGGCATCAGTCTTCTTACGCCGCTGGTCGGTTGACTTCTTCCGACATTCAGCAGAAGTATGTGTCAGCAGTCACCCACCGAGGTTCGAGCGAGAAGGAGGCAGCCATGACGCACCGCCTCCTCGGCACCACCCTCTTCTCCTTCACCCCCGACTGGCGTGCGGGCGCCGAGGCCACGACGGTGCTCGAACGCGTCGCCGCCGCCGGCTGCGGGCCCGCGCTCGAGGTCATCGGGCACCAGACCTGGCGGGGGTTCCCGGCTGTGTCGGACGACGACGAGCGCGCCTTCCGGGGGGCCGTCGACCGGCTGGGCCTGGTCCCCGTGGCGCTCGGCGTCTACACCGACCTGTTCCGCCGTCCCGGCCGGCCGATGACCGAGGACCAGGCGTTCGACGACATCCGCCCGCAGCTCGAGGCCGCCGCCCGGCTCGGCTTCCCGGTCGTGCGCGCCACCCTGGGCATGGAGTCCGGTCTCCTGCGGCGAGTGGCGGCCGAGGCCGAGCGGCTCGGCGTCGTGCTGACCTTCGAGGTGCAGGGCGCCACCCCGCCGGACGCCCCCGCCGTCACCGAGGTCCGCGCGCTGCAGGAGGAGACCGGCAGTCCGTACCTCGGCTTCACGATCGACTTCAGCGTCACCAGCCCGGCTCTGCCGGCCGCCCTGGGCGCCGCGCTGGGCCGGCTGGGCCTGGCGGACGACGCCGTCGCGACGGTCCACCGCATCTGGCAGCGCGACGAGCCCATGGGCCGGCGCATCGGGGGAGCGCTGGCGCTGGTCGCCGGCCACCGCCGCGCCGCGGAACTGAGCATTCTGGTCGCCGGCGTCCTCGGGCGGTGCGGACGGTCGCAGCCCTCGGATTGGGCAGACCTCCTACCGCTGGTCCACCACGCGCACGCCAAGTTCTGGGACCCCGACGTCGAGTCGGTCCGGGAACCGCACGGCGCATGGCTGGCCGCCCTGGAGCAGGCCGGCTACGCGGGCGCCGTCGTGAGCGAGTGGGGCGGGCACGAGCTGCTCGAACGGGCCGACGCCGACGCGCTCTCGGTCACCCGCGCGCACCTCGAGCTGCTCACCGAGCTCACCGAGCACCGGCCGGCGGTGACCGCATGACGATGACCGAGGGCATGGTCGGCCCGGACGCGCTCTCGGAGCGCGACGGGCGGCTCGCGCTGGCGGTCCGGCTGCCGTGGTACCGGTCGCTGCCCCTGTCCTGTCTCGAGTCGGTCGAGGTCGCCGTCGACGGCGTCCCCACCCCGGTCTGCTGGGTCCGCGTCCCGGGCTTCGCCGGGCCGGTCCAGGACGCCTGGAACTCCGAGGCCACGTGGGACCTGCGCGACCCGCTCGACGTCTCCCTCGACAGCGAGGCCCGACCGGGCGTGCACGCCCTCGGGGTGTCCGTCGCCGTCCGCATCCCCTACATCCAGCAGGCCCCCGGCGTGCCGCTCGTGCAGCGCGCCGTGGTCCGGACGGAAGGAACCCTCCGATGACCCGGCTGACCGTCGGCGACGCCGCGCCGCTGTTCGAGCTCCCCGATCCCGACGGCGCCCTTATCCGCCTCGATCCGGCGGCCGCCGCGGCGACCGTGGTCGTGTTCACCGCGAACGGCTGCCCCTACGCCCGCGCCTGGCACGACCGCATCCAGGCCGTGGGCCGCGACTACGCCGACCGGGACGTCGCCGTCCTCCAGATCGTCAGCAACGACGACGCCGACCACGCCGAGGACTCCGTCGACGGCATGCGGGCGCGCGTCCAGGCCGGCGAACTGGCCGGCCCGTTCCTGCGGGACGCCGACCAGTCGGTCGCCCAGGCCTACGGCGCGACCGCGACGCCGGAGGTGTTCGTCCTCGACCGGGCGGGCGTCGTCCGCTACCACGGCGCTCCCGACGGGAGCTACGACGACCCCGCGCAGGACGCCGCCTGGATCCGCGACGCCCTGGAGGACGTCCTCGCCGGCCGGGACGTCGCCCGGCCCAGCACCTCGCCGGCCGGCTGCTCGATCAAGTGGCGGGTGGAGCTGCTCTGGTGGGCGGGCTGCCCCAGCCACGGCGAGGCGGAGACGCTGCTCCAGGAGACCCTCGACGAGCTGGGCAAGGGCGATGTGTACGTCGCCCGGCGCGAGGTGCGCACGCGCGCCGACGCCCAGGGCCTCGGCTTCCCGGGCTCGCCGACGTTCCAGGTGGGCGGCCGCGACCTCTTCCCGGCCGACGCGCCCGCGGGGCTGACCTGCCGCGTCTACCAGCGCGCCGACGGCCGCAGCGCGCCGCTGCCCGATGCCGCCGCGCTGGCCGAGCGGCTGCGCGACGTGCTGGCCCGGCCGTGGGAGCTGCCGGGCTGGGTCGACTTCCGCACGCCACGCACCTCCACGACCACCGCGTCCTGACCGCCGACACCCCGATCCACCCAGGAGCCCGACATGGCATCGATCACCTTCGACCGGATCACCAAGCGGTACCCGGATGGCACCCAGGCGGTCACCGAGCTCGACCTCGACATCCAGGACGGCGAGTTCCTCGTCCTGGTCGGCCCGTCCGGCTGCGGCAAGACGACCGCGCTGCGCATGGCGGCCGGCCTGGAGGAGATCTCCGAGGGGCGCCTGCTCATCGGGGACCGCGTCGTCAACGACGTGCACCCCTCGCAGCGCGACATCGCGATGGTCTTCCAGAACTACGCCCTGTATCCGCACATGTCGGTGGCCCAGAACATGGCGTTCCCGCTGGTCTGCGCCGGCGTCGCCAAGGACGAGGCCAAGGGCCGGGTCCAGAAGGCCGCCGAGTCCCTCGGCCTGACGGAGTACCTGCACCGGAAGCCCAAGGCGCTGTCGGGCGGCCAGCGGCAGCGGGTCGCCATGGGGCGGGCGATCGTGCGCAACCCGGTGGCGTTCCTCATGGACGAGCCGTTGTCGAACCTCGACGCCAAGCTGCGCGGCCAGATGCGCGCCGAGATCCGCAACCTGCAGCGCCAGTACGAGACGACGACGCTCTACGTCACCCACGACCAGGTCGAGGCCATGACCATGGGCGATCGGATCGCCGTGCTCCGCAAGGGCCTGCTGCAGCAGCTCGGCACGCCCGACGAGCTGTACCAGGCGCCGGCCAACCTGTTCGTCGCGGAGTTCATCGGCGCCCCGCCGATGAACGTCCTCACCGCCGCCGTGAAGCGCGCGGGCGCCGGCCACGAGATCGTCCTGGGCTCCCAGCGCATCCAGCTGCCGCCGGGTGCCCTCGACGCCTACCCCACCCTCAGCGGGGCCGACACGAAGCGCGTGGCGCTCGGCTTCCGGCCCGAGAGCATCGAGGAGTCGGCGGGGGCGGACCCGAGCTGGCTGCGGTTCGCCGCCGACGTCGAGCTGGTGGAGAACCTGCCGCCGGAGAAGCTCGTGCACGTCCGCGTCGACGCCGACCCGGTCGTCACCGACGCGACGGTGGAGATCGCGCAGGACATCGACGCCGCGGCGGCCGAGGACCTGCGCTCCCTGAGCGGGGGCGCGGTCGTGCACGCCAGGCTCACCGGCGGCGCGTCGGTGCGCGACGGCGCCCGCAGCGAGTTCGCCGTCCCGGTGTCGGCCCTGCACTTCTTCGACCTGTCCACGGGCGAGGCCATCGCGCCGAACCGGCCGCGCGTCGGCACCCCGGCCTGACCCGATCCCGAGACGAGGACCGCATGACCACCCCACCGCACGCGATCAAGCGCGGCGTCAGCCTGTACTCCTTCCAGGAGGAGTACTTCCTGCGGACGCTGTCCCTCGAGGACTGCATCCGCCTCGCCGGCGAGATCGGGGCCCGCGGGATCGAGATCATCCCGGAGCAGTCGATCCCGGGCTTCCCGCACCTGACCGACGAGTTCGTCGACACGTGGTTCAGCTGGATGGAGAAGTACGGGACGACGCCGGTCGCCACCGACCTCTTCCTCGACACGAAGCTGCACCCGGACCGCTGGCTGACGCTCGAGGAGCAGATCGCCTCGGTGCGGCGGGACGTCGACATCGCCGTGCGGCTGGGCGCCAAGGTCGTGCGCGCCATCATCAACACCCCGCCGGAGGTCATGGAGGGGGCCGCGCCGTACGCCGAGCAGCACGGCGTCCGGCTGCTGCTGGAGGTGCACGCGCCCTTCCACTACGAGCACCCGTGGATCCTGCAGCACCTGGAGGTCATGCACCGGACCGGTTCGCCGGCCCTGGGCCTCATGCCCGACATGGGCACGTTCGTGGAGCGCTTCCCGCGCGTGGTCAGCGAGCGCGCCCTGCGCGACGGTGCCAAGCCCGAGCTGGTCGACCTGATCGTGCAGACCTACGACGACCACGGCGACACCCACGCGCTGATGGACGTCGTCAACTACCGCGGCGGCGGTCCCGTCGACTTCGGGCTGGCCCGCCAGGCCACGCACTACATCTGGACCGAGCCCAAGTCGATGCTCGAGCACATGCCCCTGATCGGGCACATCCAGGCGAAGTTCTACGAGATGACGGACGACGAAGTCGAGTACTCGATCCCGTACGACCGGATCGTCCCGGTGCTGATCGAGGGCGGCTTCGACGGCTACCTGTCCAGCGAGTACGAGGGCAACCGGCACGTCCAGGACGCCTTCCCCGTCGACAGCGTGGAGCAGGTCCGCCGCCAGCACGCAATGTTCGCGCGCCTGCTGGGAGAGCAGAAGGACCCCGTCCTCCCCACCCCTCGCACGCTCGGGGCGGGACCCGGGACGGGGCCACAGGCCACAGGAATGGGGTCCTACTGATGTTCGACCAGTACATCGTCTGCGAGGAGAACTTCCGCGCCCGCGACGACGGCCGCCCCGGCGGCGTCGTCGAGGTCCGGATGCCCTATTACCGGGGCCTGACCCTCTCGATGGTCGAGGCCGTCGACCTGGTGCTGGACGGCACCCCCGTGCCGGCATCGCGCACCACGTTCACGGTGCACGGCAACACCTACACGTTCGACCAGTTGCCCCGGACCACCGACGACCGGTGGGAGATGGGGGAGCGGGCCCAGCTCGCCTTCGAGACCGACGAGCCGCTGACCCCGGGGGAGCACGACGTCGCCGTGTCCGTCCGGCTGCGCATCTCGTACATGCCGGTGCCGGGCGGGGGTCGCGATCGCAAGCGGCTCACGTTGCCCCCCGTCAGTACGACCGCCTGAGAGGACCACGGACATGGGACCCCTGGACGACCAGGTGGTGCGCGCCGACTCGCTCACCGCCACCCCTGACGGCCTGGACATCGCCGTCTACTCGCACTGGTACCGGGCGCTGCCGCTGCCCTCCTTGGTGAAGGCCGACCTGACCGTCGACGGTGAGCGGATCGAGCCGTCGACCCTGTCGGTGACCGTGAACGGGCACCGGTACGGCTTCGGCGAGCTGGCCGAGCACGGGGACGAGTACTGGTTCACCACCGACCCCGTCGTCCTGCACGTGCCGGTGGAGACCACCCCCGGGCGGGAGCACCGGGTGCAGCTGCTGCTCGGGCTGTCGATCCCCTACATCCTCACCGGCCCGGACCGGGTGCCGCTCGTGGCGCCCAGCTCGACCGACAAGACCCTCACCGCGGCGGGAGCCTCCTCGTGACCGACACCGCGCCCGGCCTGCCGCGCCTGGGCACCACCCTGTTCAGCCTGTCGCTGGAGCAGCGCCGGCCCGGCCGGGACTTCGCCTCGCTGGTGAACGAGGTCGCCGCCCGCGACCTCGGGCCCGGCCTGGAGATGGTGGCCTTCCAGAGCCTGCGCGGCTGGCCGCGGCTCTCCGACGCCGCCGTCCGCGAGGTCCGGGGCGTCATCGACGCCTCCGGCCCGACGCCGTCCTGTCTGGCGATCAACAACGACCTCGGCCTCTACCCGGGCCGGCTGCTCTCCGACGACGAGTCCTACGAGTACGTCGCCGTCCAGGTGCGCGGCGCCGCCGCCCTCGGCTTCCCGGTCACCCGCGTCGGCGTCGAGACCGGCCCGGCCATCCTCGAGCGGCTGCTGCCGGTGGCCGAGGAGCTCGGCGTGAAGGTCGGCGTGGAGATCCACGCGCCGCTGACCATCGAGGCACCGCCGGTCGCCGCGCTGAAGGACCTGTTCACCCGACTGGACACCGAGTGGCTGGGGTTCATCCCCGACATGAGCTCGAGCATGCGCGCCGTGCCCGACGCGGTCGACGACGCCCACCGCGCCGCCGGCATCGCCCCGGAGCTGACCGCCCTGACCAAGGAGCTGTGGGCCGAGCCCGGCCCGACCATGGCCAAGTTCCCCGAGCTGGAGCGGCGCGCGGCCGAGGCCGGCGCCAACCCCGCGCAGGTGGGCAACCTCAAGATGATGTTCACGATGCACGGGAAGATGGAGCCCGAGCGCTGGGCCGACTTCTTCCCGCACGTCGTGCACGTGCACGGCAAGTTCTACGGCGTCGTCGAGGGCCCCGAAGGGCTCACCGACCCGTCGATCGACTGGCCGGCGGTCGCCCGTGTCCTGCGGGACCAGCACTACACCGGCTTCATCTCCAGCGAGTACGAGGCGCACGCCTACAGCGACCGCTACAACGCCTTCGACCAGGTCCGCCTCCAGCACGACATGCTCAAGAGCCTCCTCGAGGCCGAGCCGGCGGTGGCCAGGTGAGCACCCCACGACGTTGCTCCGCTCCGCTCCACAACGCCGCGGGGACCCCGGAATGAGCGCCGACTGCGACGTCCTGATCGTCGGCTCCGGCCCCGTCGGGACGGCGATCGCACGCGAGCTGGCCGACCTGCAGGCCGGGCTGCGCATCGTCGTCCTCGAAGCCGGACGCGCGCTGGGCGACCCGGCGGGCGGGCACGTCAAGAACATCGCCGACGTCGAGGCGCGCGACCGCATGCTCGCGGAGCTGGCCACCGGCCCCGGTACGCTGCCCGGCGGCACCCCTGCCCGGCCGGGCACGGTGCTCCTCGGCGCAGCGGCAATGCCGAACGCGGCGATGTCGACCAACGTCGGCGGGATGGGCGCGCACTGGACGGCCGCCTGCCCGCGCCCGGTCGACGACGAGGTGCCCGACTGCGTCGAGCCCGCCGTCCTCGACGAGGCCCTGACCCGCGCCGAGCAGCTGCTGGCCGTCACGACCCACGCCTTCGACCGAGCCCCCCTGACCGGCGCGGTGCAGCGGGTGCTGGGCGAGCTCTTCGACCGGCCGGGACGGCGCCCGGTCGGCGCCATGCCGGTCGCCGTCACGGTGGGGGAGGACGGCGCCCTGCACTGGACCGGTCCGGCGATCATCGCCGGCGACCTCTGGCAGCGGCCGGACGTCGAGCTGCGCACCGGCACGCTGGCCCGCCGGATCTTCCTCGACGGCGACCGGGCGACCGGTGTCGAGGTGGTCGACCTGGCCACCGGCGAGCGGTCGGAGATTCCCGCCCGCGCGGTCGTCGTCGCGGCCGACGCCTGGCGGACGCCGCAGCTCCTGCACGCCTCCGGGATCCGGCCGGCGGCGCTCGGCCGGTACCTGACCGAGCACCCGCAGATCATGGCCGCGTCGGTGCTGGACGAGAAGTACGTCCCGGCGGATGCACCGGTCGACGTCGCCCTCCCGGTCACGGCGTCGGCCGCGCCCGGCGGCGGCGCGATCGTGCCGGTCTCCGGCGTCTCCTGGGTGCCCTACGCGGCAGACCGTCCGTTCCACGGCCAGGTCATGCAGATGGACGCCTCCCCGGTGCCGCTCGACCCGGGCGTCACCGTGCGGCCCGGTCAGGTGGTCGGGCTGGGCTGGTTCTGCAAGAAGGAGCTCTCCCCGGACAACCGCGTCTGGTTCGACGACGAGGTGACCGACGAGCACGGGCTGCCGGCGATCCGGATCGACTACGCGTTGAGCGCCGCCGACGAGGCGGCGATCGAGGCCGCGAAGGCCGAGATCGCCGAGGCGGCCCGTGCACTGGGTCGCCCGCTGGGAGATCCGTTCGTCATGCCGTCGGGGAGCTCGCTGCACTACCTCGGCACCACCCGGATGGGCACCGAGGACGACGGCACGAGCGTCTGCGACCCCACCGGTCGGGTGTGGGGCACGGAGAACCTCTACGTCGGCGGCAACAACGTCGTCCCGACCGCCACCGCCTGCAATCCCACCCTGACCGCCGTCGCCCTCGGCGTGCTCACCGCCCGCACCCTGGCCGCCTCGCTGGCCGCGCCCCCTGTCGCCGAGGAGGCGCACGCATGAGTCCCCGTGTCCTGATCGTCGGAAGCGGTCCCACCGGCGCCACCTACGCGCGGCTGCTGCTGGAGCAGATCCCCGATGCCGCGGTGCTCATGGTCGAGGCCGGGCCGGTGGTGACCCGCCCGATCGGCATGAACGTCAAGAACGTGCCCGACCCGGAGGAGCAGACAGCTGCTCGGCTGGCCTCGCAGGGCCGGTCCACCGAGAGCGGCGTCTCCGGCATCCCCGGCGGCGTCGTCGTCGAGGGCACCATCACCGCCCGTCAGGGCACCCACCTCATCGGCCGCGCCGCCGACGGATCCCCGGGGATGCCCGCCGCCGCGGGCGCCACCTGCGTCGGGGGACAGGGCGTGCACTGGACGTGCGCGACGCCCGCGCCGATCGGGCCCGAGCGCGTCCCGTTCATCGCAGATGCCGAGTGGGAGCAGCACCTCGCCACCGCCGAGGGGCTGCTGCACGTCTACCGGCCCTCGTTCGACGGCGCTCCGCAGGCGCAGGCCATCCTGGAGCGAATCCGCGACGAGTTCGCGCCCGACGGCATCACCGTCCGCCCGCTGCCGGTGGCCGCCGACCCGCGGGCCGGCGGGTCGCTCCGGTGGAGCGGCACCGACGTCGTCCTCGGCCCGCTGGCCGAGGGCGCGCACGCCGACCGGTTCACCCTGGCCGCGGAGACGCTGTGCGTCCGGGTGATCCGCGAGGGGGACCGCGTCGTCGGCGCCGTCCTGCGCGACCAGCGGACCGGCGCCGAGGAGGAGGTCCGGGCCGACGTCGTCGTCCTGGCCGCCGACGCGCTCCGCACCCCCCAGCTGCTGTGGGCCTCGGGTATCCGCCCGGAGGCGCTCGGCCGGTACCTGACGGAGCACCCGCTGCTGTTCGGGGTGGTGGCCGTGCGGTCCGACGTCCTTCCCGCGCGGGACGAGGCGGACGGCCCGGTGGACCCGATCCGGGCCATCGTCGCCATCCCGTTCGAGGAGGAGCGGCACCCCTACTCCGCCCAGATGATGTTCAGCCCGGTGTCGCCGGTGCCGCTGCCGGAGGGCAGCCGGTTCCGCGACAACCCGGCCGGCTACGTCGGCATGGGCTGGGGCATCCGCAAGCGGCCCCGGCCGGAGGACCGGCTGACCTTCCACGACGACGAGCCGGACGAGAACGGCCTGCCCGGCATCCGGATCGCCTACGAGCTCACCGACGTGGAGGAGGCGGACTTCGAGCGGGCCCGCAAGCACCAGGCGCGGGCGGCCGCCGCGCTCGGCGAGTTCGTCGACGGCATGCCCAAGGTCATGCCGGCCGGCAGCTCGCTGCACTACATGGGCACCGTCCGCATGGGCGCGGCCGACGACGGCACCAGCGTCTGCGACTCGTACTCGCGGGTCTGGGGCGTGCCCGGCCTGGTGCTGGCCGGCAACGGGCTGATCCCGACCGCCAACTCGATGAACCCGACGCTGACCAGCGTCGCCCTCGCGGTGCGCGGCGCCACGGCACTCGCCGGCGATCTCGCCGGCCGGGGCTGAGCTCCTCCGATGCTGAAGCTGCACACCCAGTGCCGCGTGGTGGTCGACAACGACTTCTCCGGTGACCCCGACGGCCTGGTCGGCCTGGCGCACCACCTGCTGTCGCCGACGAACCGCGTGGTCGGAGTCACCAGCTCCTTCCTCAACCCGATGTTCCCGGGCGTCACTCCGACGGCGGCGGACGGCGCCGCGCTCGCCCGGGAGCTGCTGGCGGCCGTCGGTGGCGCCGGGCTGCCGCCGGTGTACGCCGGCAGCGAGGTGCCGTTCGGCGAGCAGAGCGGGTCGGCGGCGGCCGACGCGATCGTCGCCGAGGCGCGCCGGGAGGACGAGCTGCCGTTGTACGTGGTCTGCGGCGGTCCCCTGACCAACGTCGCCCAGGCGCTGCGGCAGGCGCCCGACATCGCGAGCCGGATGACCTTGGTGTGGATCGGCGGAGCCCTCGACGCCGCGGCTTTCGAGTACAACCGCGACACCGATCCGGAAGCCGCCCGGTTCGTGCTCGCGCACCCCGAGCTCGACGTGCACTCGTTCCCCCTCGAGACCTACCGGCAGTGCGCGTACTCCGTCGCGGAGCTCGAGCACGACCTCGGCACCACCGGCGTGCTCGGCCGTTGGTTGTGGGACCACTTCACCGATCCCCCCGAGTGGATGCGCATCGGCGGGCACTGGCCGCTCGGCGACAGCCCGCCGGTGCTCGTCACCGCGCTCACGGTCGAGTCCAGCCAGTGGACCAGCACGACCGTCGAGAGCGGTACCGGTCACCGCCGCGTCTACACCGCCGTCGACCTCCGGCTGTTGTTCGGCGACATGCTCGCCCGGCTCCGCGCTCACGAGCGGAGCAGGCGACCGGTCGCCACCGCTGAGAACCGCCCCGATCCGGCCGTGCCCGCGGCTGACCTGCAGCCGGCCCTCGCCCGGGCCCAGAAGGAGTAACCATGCTCGACTTCCCGATCATCCAGGGTCGCGGCTTCCGCAACGTCGAGGACGGCGGCCGGGTCACCGGCTTCTCGTTCCAGCTGCGCAACCCGAACTACCGGGGTGGGCCCGCCAGCATGCTCGACGGCATCGAGGTGGTGGTCGACGGCGAGCGCGTCCCCGACCACGTGCCGCTGTGGACGCTGCAGGGCCGCACCTTCACCCTCGACGAGCTGCGCGCCTCCACCGACGTGCGCTGGCAGCTCGACGAGCCGGCCACCATCACCGTGCCCCGGCCGGGCGGCCTGTCGGTGGGCGTGCACCGGATCGAGGCCACGCTCTACCTGCGCCGGTCCTACTTCCCGCCGCCGATCGCCCGGTCGGAGTTCACCTTCGACGGCTCGGGCGTCATCGTGCCGCCGGCGCCGGAGGGCGGCCTGCGCTACTGCGTCTCGACCTACAGCTACACCGGCGACGTCTACACGACGATGACGCTCGAGGACGTCTTCGCCGACATCGCCGACATCGGCGCGACGGGCATCGAGATCCTCGGCGAGGGCAACCTGCCGAACTACCCGACGCCCGACCCAGCCTGGATCGAGGGGTGGCACGGGCTGGTGGAGAAGTACGGCCTCACGCCCACGAACTTCGGGTCGTGGGTCGACACGACGCGGTTCTCCGGCCGGGACCTGACCGCGGAGGAGGGGGCCGAGCAGCTCCAGCTCGACCTGCGGCTGGCCAAGGAGCTGGGCTTCACCTCGGTGCGGCCCAAGTTCGGCGTCGTCTCCTGGGAGCTGGACCCGCACCCGATCTGGGAGGAGGTCGTCTCCCGCTCCCTGGACCTGGCCGCCGAGCTGGACGTCGTCATCTGCCCGGAGATCCACTCGCCGACCCCGATCAAGCACCCGGTGACCCAGGGGTACGTCGACTTCATCGAGAAGACCGGGACCGAGCACTTCAAGCTGCTCATCGACACCGGCATCTTCCAGACGGCGGCCGTCCGCGAGGCCGCGGAGGTCCTCGGCACGGACGACGACGAGGACGTGCCCCCGCCGCTGCGCCCGCTGCGCGTGCCCATGGCCGACCTGGAAGAGGTGCTCCCGCACACCCACTTCATCCAGGCCAAGTTCTTCGAGATCGACGACGACCTGCACGACCTGCACGTGCCGTGGCAGGACATCGTGCCGACGCTGGAGAAGGCCGGCTGGTCGGGCTGGCTGTCCAGCGAGTACGAGGGCCGGCGCGAGCCCTACCGGGGCCGCGACCAGGTGCGCCGCCAGCACGCGCTGCTCCGCTCGCTCCAGAACGGCGGCGGGTGAACGAGTGCCGATCCATCCCGACATCGCCGCGCGCTTCCCGCTGCTCGACGGCCTGACCTCGCTGCGCGAGGCGTACGGCACGCCGGACGGGCTGGCGCGGATCAGGCGCTACGAGAGCTGGGAGCCGGCCGTGCCGCCGCCCGTCGTGCCGACCCGGGACGACGCCGCGCCGGGACCGCACGGTCCCGTGCCGGTGCGCATCTACGAGCCGGCCGGTGGCGGTGTCGACCGGCCCTGCCTCGTCTGGGCGCACGGCGGTGGCTTCCTGGGCGGCGACCTCGACATGCACGAGGCCGACTGGACCGCCCGCGAGGTCTGCGCGCGGGCCGGCGCCGTCGTCGTGAGCGTCGACTACCGGCTCGCCGTCGACGGCGTCTGCTACCCCGTGCCGCACGACGACACCGTCGCCGCGGTGAGCTGGGTGCGCGACAACGCCGGGGCGCTGGGCATCGACGCCTCGCGGATCGCGGTCGGCGGGGCGAGCGCCGGCGCCAACCTGACCGCGGGCGCCGTCCTCAAGCTCCGCGACCGGGACGGCTGGCTGCCGTCGGCGATGGTGTTCGTCTACGGCGTCGCCCACCCGGTGGTGCCACCGGCGTCGCCGGCACTGGCGGCCGCGCTGGCCGAGCTCCCGGTCCTCTTCTCGCCGCCGGCCGGCGAGCGGGACGACTTCCTGACCATCAACTACCTCGGCGGCCCGATCAGCTCCGCCGACGGGTACGCCATGCCTGCGCTGGGCGTGCTCGAGGGCCTCTGCCCGACGGTGGTGATCAACGCCGAGTACGACCGGCTGCGGGCCTCCGGCGAGGCCTTCGCCGCCG
>DATHAK010000025.1:0-58340 GCA_035296685.1 Blastococcus sp. | reverse complement strand
GCGTTGTGCCGGCCGACGTCCTCGCGGACCACCAGCGCGGTGCCGTCCGTGGTGAAGAGCCCGGCGGCGTGCAGACCACCGGTGGATTCGAAGATCCGCTGGGCTTCGCGCAACGCGTCGGGCAGGCCGTAGAGCGTGGCGGCGTCGACCCGGACAGGATCACCCGCGGGGGAGAAGCGGGTGCGCAGCCGGACGGCGTCCAGGCTCGCCTTCCCGCAGACACCGCACGACGACGTGGTGTAGAAGTTGCGCTCCACGCCCGTCTCCGGGGGCGCGACGCCGGGGGCGAGCGCGACGTCCAGGACGTTGTAGGTGTTCGCGCCCGTGTCGTCGACCGAGTCGCAGTAGCGGGCGGCCGCGAGCTCGTCCGCCGCGGTGATCACACCCTCGGTGAGCAGGAAGCCGTGGGCGAGTTCGACGTCGTGCCCGGGGGTGCGCATCGTGACGGCGAGCGGGCGGCCGTCGACCCGCAGCTCCATGGGTTCCTCGACGGCCAGCGCGTCCGGTCGGCGTGTCGGCGTCCGCCCCGCTGCCAGCCGTACCACCGGACGGCGCACCGTCAGCCTGCCCACCGGCCTCACGGTACACACGCCGACGCCCACCGGCCGGTCGGCGCACGAGGTCCCGTCCCGGTGAACCGCACGGCCGTGTCCGCGGTGTAATGCACACCGCGTACGGCGACGTCGAACTCATGGCCTCGACCGGGCGTACAACTTCATCCCCACGGGCCAGCTCCCCGGCCCGGCGCCCCGACAGTCCCCCACCGGAGGTCCCCCGATGACCCCCCTCCGTTCCCGCCTGCCCGTGTTCGCCGCGGTTTCCGCGGCGCTCGTCGTCGGCCTGACCGCCTGCAGCGGCGGCGGCACCGACGGCTACGGACCCGCCCCCGCGCCCGCGGACACGGCGGCGGCCACGCCGCAGGTCGGCACGATCCTCAGCGCCAACAGCACGGCACAGCTCGGCACCGTCGTCGTCGACGGCCAAGGGTTCACGCTGTACCGGTTCGACAAGGACAGCGCGAAGCCGCCGACGTCGAACTGTGCCGACGACTGCGCCCAGAAGTGGCCGCCCGTGCTGGCCACGCCCGGCACCCCGCTCACCGTCGAGGGCGTCGCGCAGGAGGCGGTCGGCACGATCAACCGCTCGGACGGGACGATCCAGCTGACGCTGAACGGCTGGCCCGTCTACCGCTACAGCGGCGACCCGCAGCCGGGCGCGACCGCCGGCCAGGGTGTCGGAGGCGGCGAGTGGGCCGCGGTCACCCCGGAGGGTTCGAAGGCGGCCGCCAACAGCTGACCCGGGGTCGAAGGGCAGAATGGCGGCCAGGGAGGCGTCTGGGTGTCTGGTGGCCCCCGCGGTCTTCAAAACCGACGTGGCCGAGGATCTCGGTCAGGCGGGTTCGATTCCCGTCCGCCTCCGCCAATCAGCTCTCGCACATGGCGAGCAGTGTCGTGACCGTCGCCCAGTTGCGCGCGGTGCCCTCGGCCGGGCCGCGGGGGCGGCTGAGGGCCTTGGCCAGCTCGCTGCGCCCGAAGCCGTCGGGGGTGTGGAGATAGACCGTCCGCCCGATGATCTGCACCTCGTCGCGCCCGATCTTCCCGCCGAGCTTGTCGCGGACCTGCGCGAGGTGCTCCTGGGCCGCCCCGCCCGCCGGCGCGGTCAGGAAGATCGCGTGCAGCCGCTTGGGGTCCGGCTCGCCGGGAAACGGATTGTCGGCGACGGTGCGGGCCAGCTCCGCGCTCGTCAGCACGACCACGCGGCAGGTGACGCCGAGCTCGTCCGCGATCGCCTTCTCGAGGTCGTCGGCGAGGGCGGTGTCGTCGGCCGATCCGGACGCGGTGAACACGACATTGCCGCTCTGGATGTAGGTGACGACGTCGGTGTGCCCGAGCCCCTCGACGACCGTGCGCAGCGCCGGCATCGCCACGCGCTTGTGCGGGCCGAGGTTGATCCCCCGCAGCAGGGCGACGTGGGTGGGCACCGGTGCATTGTGGCGCCGCTACGCTTCGGCACGGCGCGCGGTGCCGCTGACCGGCAGCCGCACGACCTCGGGGCCGGCCGGTGCACCCGTCCGAGTTGTCCTGGTCGGGCCGGGACGGTAACAACGTTGCACAACGGCGCGCGACCCCGCGGGCCCTGATGGCGGGAGCACGTTCTGGAGATCTGGCCCGGAGCGCCCTACCCGCTCGGCGCGTCCTACGACGGTGGCGGCACGAACTTCGCGATCTTCTCCGAGGTGGCCGAGCGCGTCGAGCTGTGCCTGTTCGACGACGACGGCAAGGAGACCCGCGTCGACCTGCCGGAGCGCGAGGCCCTGGTCTGGCACGGCTACGTGCCGCGGATCGTGCCCGGGCAGCGCTACGGCTTCCGGGTGCACGGTCCGTACGACCCGGCCCGCGGCCACCGGTGCAACCCCGCCAAGCTGCTGCTCGACCCGTACGCCAAGGCGATCGACGGGCGGATCGACTGGAACGAGGCGCTGTACTCCTACCGGTTCAGCGACCACAACGCGTTCAACGACGACGACTCGGCGCCCTACGCGCAGCGCTCGGTGGTCATCAACCCGTTCTTCGACTGGGCCAACGACCGGCCGCTGCGCATTCCGTACCACGAGACCGTCATCTACGAGGCGCACGTCCGGGCCATGACGATGCGCCATCCCGGCATCCCGGCGGACATCCGTGGCACCTACATGGGCCTGGTGCACCCGGTGATGATCGACCATTTCAAGAATCTGGGCGTCACCGCCGTCGAACTGATGCCGGTGCACCAGTTCGCGCACGACCACGTGCTCGCCGACCGCGGACTGCGGAACTACTGGGGCTACAACACCATCGGCTTCTTCGCCCCGCACAACGACTACGCCTCGTTCGGCACCGAGGGCCAGCAGGTCCAGGAATTCAAGTCGATGGTCAAGCAGTTCCACCGCGCCGGCATCGAGGTCATTCTCGACGTCGTCTACAACCACACGGCCGAGGGCAACCACCCGGGCCCGACGCTGTCGTTCCACGGCATCGACAACGCCGGCTACTACCGGCTCGTCCCGCACGACCCGTACTTCTACTACGACACCACCGGCACCGGGAACAGCTTCAACGTGCGCCAGCACGAGTCGCTGCGGCTGATCATGGACTCGCTGCGGTACTGGGTCCTCGAGATGCACGTCGACGGGTTCCGGTTCGACCTGGCCGCGGCGCTGGCGCGGGAGTTCCACTCCGTGGACCGGCTGGCCGCGTTCTTCGACCTGGTCAACCAGGACCCCGTGGTGAGCCAGGTCAAGCTCATCGCCGAGCCGTGGGACGTCGGCGAGGGCGGCTACCAGGTGGGTGGGTTTCTCCGCTGTGGATGGGGTGGAACGGTAAGTACCGCGACACCGTCCGCGACTTCTGGCGGGGCGAGGACGCCACCGTCGGCGAGTTCGCCAGCCGGATCACCGGCTCGTCCGACCTCTACCAGCACTCCGGGCGCCGGCCGTTCGCCAGCATCAACTTCGTCACGGCGCACGACGGCTTCACGCTCAACGACCTCGTCTCCTACAACGAGAAGCACAACGAGGCCAACGGCGAGGGCAACAACGACGGCGAGAGCCACAACCGCAGCTGGAACTGCGGCGTCGAGGGCCCGACCAAGGACCCGGAGATCCTGCACCTGCGGGCCCAGCAGCGGCGCAACTTCATCACCACCCTGATGCTCAGCCAGGGCGTGCCGATGCTGCTGCACGGCGACGAGCTCGGCCGCACCCAGCAGGGCAACAACAACGGCTACTGCCAGGACTCACCGCTGACCTGGATCGACTGGGACGACGTCGACGAGGGGCTGCTGGAGTTCACCAAGACGGTGACGAAGCTGCGCACCGACCACCCGACCTTCCAGCGCCGCCGGTTCTTCCACGGCCGGCCGGTGCGCCGCGGGCACGGCGACCCCGTGCCGGACATCGACTGGCTGACGCCGTCGGGCGAGCAGATGACCGACGACGACTGGGACGCCGCCTACGCCAAGTCCCTGGCCGTGTACCTCAACGGCCTCGGCATCCGCAGCACCGACGAGCGCGGCGAGGAGCTGACGGACGACCACTTCTACCTGGCGTTCAACGCCTCGCACGAGCCGATCGACTTCACCCTGCCCAGCGACGACTACGCGTCCAAGTGGACGACGGTGCTCGACACCTCCGAGATGGGCGAGGTCGAGCACGCCGAGCGCAAACCGGGCGAGACGATCACCGTGGAGGGCCGGTCCATCGTCGTCCTCACCGGTCCGGCGTTGTGACCACGCCTCACGGGGGGCCGGTCGTCGTGCCGGGAGACGGACGCGCGCGGGGGGTGCCCGCGGCCACGCACCGCCTGCAGATCCATGCCGGCTTCCGGCTGGAGGACGCCGCGGGGATCGCGGGCTACCTGGCCGACCTCGGCGTGACCCACGCCTACTCCTCTCCCCTGCTGCGCTCGGCGGCGGGCAGCAACCACGGCTACGACACCGTCGACCACGCGCACATCGACGAGGCCCGGGGCGGACAGGAGGGCTTCGACCGGTTCGTGGCCGCGCTGCACGAGCACGGGCTCGGGCTGGTGCTCGACCTCGTCCCCAACCACATGGGGGTCGAGGACCCGGCCGCGGCGCCGTGGTGGTGGGACGTCCTGCAGCACGGGCAGGGCAGCGCGCACGCGGCCGCGTTCGACATCGACTGGGAGTTCGGCGGCGGCAGGGTCCGGCTCCCCGTCCTGGGTTCGGACGACGACGTGCAGAAGCTCGAGGTGGTGGACGGAGAACTCCGGTACTACGACCACCGCTTCCCGCTCGCGCCGGGCACGGACGGCGGCACCCCGCAGGAGGTGCACGACCGGCAGCACTACGAGCTGGTCGACTGGCGCCGGGCGGACTCCGACCTGAACTACCGACGGTTCTTCGCGATCAACACCCTGGCCGGGCTGCGCGTCGAGGACCCGGCGATCTTCGACGCCACCCACGAGCTGGTGCTCCGGCTGGTCCGGGACGGCGCGGTCGACGGGCTGCGGATCGACCACCCCGACGGCCTCGCCGACCCGAAGGGCTACCTCGACCGCCTCGCCGAGGCCTCGGGTGGCCGGTGGACGGTCGTGGAGAAGATCCTCGAGCCCGGTGAGGACCTGCCGGAGTCGTGGCGGACCGCCGGGACGACGGGCTACGACGCCCTCGCCGAGGTCGACGAGGTGCTGGTCGACCCCGCCGGCGAGGCCGCCCTGACCGCGCTGGACACCGAGCTGGCCGGCCGTCCCGTCGACTACGAGCGGCTGGTGCACGACTGCAAGCGCGAGGTCACCGACGGCATCCTCGGCTCCGAGGTCGCCCGGCTGGTGCGGGTGATCGGCGAGCTGCCGGGGATCGACGCGGAGCAGCAGACCGAGGCGCTGGCCGAGCTGCTGGCCGGCTTCCCGGTCTACCGCAGCTACCTGCCCGACGGCCGCGAGCACCTCGACGCGACGGTGGCCGCTGTCCGCGAGCGCCGTCCCGACCTGGCGGCGGCCGTCGACGCGCTGCACCCCGTGCTCGCCCAGGCCGGCACGGAGGCCGCGACCCGCTTCGAGCAGACGAGCGGCCCGGTCATGGCCAAGGGCGTCGAGGACAGCGCCTACTACCGGTGGGCCCGCTTCGTCGCCCTCAACGAGGTCGGCGGGAACCCCGCCCGCTTCGGCGGCACGGTCGAGGAGTTCCACGCCGCGCAGCAGCGCCGGGCCGAGCGCTACCCCGAGTCGATGACGACGCTGTCGACGCACGACACCAAGCGCAGCGAGGACGTGCGGGCCCGCCTCGCCGTACTGAGCGAGATGCCCACCGAGTGGGCGCAGCTGGTGCGCGAGCTGCTCCGGCGGCACCCGCTCGCCGACCGGCCGCTGGCGCACCTGGTGTGGCAGAACCTCGTGGGCGCCTGGCCGTTGTCGCGGGAGCGGGCGCACGCCTACGTCGAGAAGGCGGCCCGCGAGGCCGGCACCTCGACCGCCTGGACCGACCCGGACGAGGCGTTCGAGGCGCAGCTGCACGCCCTGGTCGACGCCGCGTTCGACGACCACGGCACGCGCGCCGCGATCGACGACCTGGTCGCCCGCCTCGCGTCCCCCGGCTGGTCGAACTCGCTGGCCCAGAAGCTCCTGCAGCTCACGATGCCGGGCGTCCCCGACGTCTACCAGGGCACCGAGCTCTGGGACCACTCGCTGGTCGACCCGGACAACCGCCGTCCCGTGGACTACGCCCTCCGGCGGAAGCTCCTGGCGTCCCTCGACGGCGGGGAGGTGCCGGCCGTCGACGAGAGCGGCGCGGCGAAGCTGCTGGTCGTCTCACGGGTGCTGCGCGCCCGGCGGGACCACCCGGAGTGGTTCGCCGGGTACGAGCCCGTCGCCGTGACGGGCTCGGCCGCCGACCACGTGGTGGCGTTCGACCGGGGCGGGGTCGTCGCCGTCGCCACCCGGCTCCCCGTGGGGCTCGCCGCCGAGGGCTGGGGCGACACCGCACTGCAGCTGCCCAACGGTGCCTGGCGCGACCTGCTCACCGGCGCGCGCGTCGTCTCCGACGTCGCCGGAGTGGCCGCCGACCGGCTGCTGCCCCGACTGCCGGTGGCCCTGCTGATCCGCGACTGACTGACGCCCTCGCTCCGGCCCTGTACATCTCCGGGCCGCGGGACAAGGGTCCCGGTGAGCGCGACCGCGACGGCATTCGTCCCACAGCGGGGAGTCGCCGGCTGTGGTAGGTCGTTCCCATGGCCAGCAGCTTCGTGATCGGCCGTCGGCAGCGTGCAGACGGTGAGCCAGTCGGAGAACGTCATGCCGTCATCGCGGCCGCCACCCGGAAAGAGCCACCGTTCCGGGCGGAATGTGGGGCACGGGTCGACGTGGTGGTGGGCGATTGGCCACCGGAGGGGGCCGACGAACACGCGTGCCCGATCTGCTACCGCGACACGTCGAGTCCGTTCGCCTAGGGGCCTGGTCGCCGCAACGGCGCGGATCTCGGCCGGCTCGGGGTGTCGGCCAGCGGGATGCCGTCGTCACCCCTGCTGGTTCGCGACTGAGTGGAGGCGGACACGAACCGCACGGAGTCGCCAGGCGGCGTGGCGCCGCCGTACCGGGGCGCAACCCCGGGAACTCGTCGGTTCATCGAGCCGAGTCGCCAACCGGTACCTAGCGTCGTGCGCGCGCTCGGGCCTTCCCGGCCGGGCGTGAGGCACCGGACCGCCGAACCCCGTCCGCCGGCTGCCTGACTCCGACCCACCCCAGGACGGGGGCGGGGGACCCACGTCCCGGCGCGCACGCGCGTCTTGGGGTGAAGCCGAACCGTGCCGACAGCACGGGTGGCCGGGCTAGCCGAGGCCCGAACCCGACAGCTCACCCCGTAGGCGGTGATCGGAGGATCACCCATGTCCGAGCACGTTTCGATGATGCGCGCCCTCACCCGCCGTTCACTGCGCACCGGGGCCGTCGTCTTCGGCGCCGCGGCCATCGGCATCGGCGCGTTCGCCGCCCCGGCATCCGCGGCGGAGCACGACTGGACCGGGGTCGCCCGGTGCGAGTCCGGCGGCAACTGGAGCATCAACACCGGCAACGGCTACTACGGCGGCCTGCAGTTCAGCTCCTCGACCTGGCTGGGTCACGGTGGCGGCCAGTTCGCCCCGCGAGCCGATCTCGCTTCGCCCGCGCAGCAGATCGCGGTCGCGGAGCGGGTGCTGACCACCCAGGGCATCGGCGCGTGGCCCACCTGCGGCCGCCTGCTGGGTGCGGGCACGACCCGCGCCGCGGCCGCTCCCGCGCCTGCCCCCGCAGCGGCAGCCCCGGCACGGGCGGCGACGCCCGCCGCCGCGTCGGGCCGCAGCTACACCGTCCAGCGCGGGGACACCCTTGCCAAGATCGCTCGAGCCCAGGGCGTGCGCGGCGGATGGCGGGCCCTCTGGGCCGCCAACCGCACGACGGTCGCGAACCCCAACCACATCCGGGTCGGCCAGCGGTTGACCCTCTGACCTGACCCGGGGGCGACCGCCGGCGCGGGGTTCCCGCGCCAGCGGTCGCCTGACGGAACAGGGGGGCCGGGCAGCCCTGCGTGCCGATGCTGCGCGAGCCTCCTTCGACGCCGGAGGGTTCGGCCGCGAGGCGGAGGGCATGATCTGCTCCGCCGTCCGCACCGTCCCCGCCGTGTCCCAGGAGGACCCTGCATGCCCGCTCCCGCCGAGTTCGCCGTCTGGGCGCCGCTGCCGAAGCGCGTGCGCGTCCAGGTCGACGGTGCCGTGCACGACATGCAGCGGGACGACGACGGCTGGTGGCGGACCGAGGTGGAGGCCGGGCGGGACGCCGACTACGGCTACCTGATCGACGACAACGAGACGCCCCGCCCGGACCCGCGCTCGCGCCGGCAGCCCGACGGCGTCCACGGCCTGTCCCGCCGCTTCGACCCGGACGCGCACGAGTGGGGCGACGGCGCCTGGACGGGCCGGCCCCTCGCGGGCGGCGTCGTCTACGAGCTGCACGTCGGCACGTTCACCCCGGAGGGCACGCTCGACGCCGCGATCGGCCGGCTCGGCCACCTGGTCCGGCTCGGCGTCGACTTCGTGGAGCTGCTGCCGGTCAACGCCTTCAACGGCACGCACAACTGGGGCTACGACGGCGTCCTCTGGTACGCCGTCCAGGAGGAGTACGGCGGCCCGGCCGCCCACCAGCGCTTCGTCGACGCCTGCCACCAGCAGGGCCTCGGCGTGATCCAGGACGTCGTCTACAACCACCTCGGGCCCTCGGGGAACTACCTGCCCGAGTTCTTCCCGATCTTCGCCGAGGGAGGGGCGAACACCTGGGGCAACTCGGTCAACCTCTCCGGCCCCGACTCCGACGAGGTGCGGCGCTACGTCATCGACAACGCCCTGATGTGGCTGCGCGACATGCACGTCGACGGGCTGCGCCTGGACGCCGTCCACGCCCTCGTCGACGAGCGGGCGACGCACGTGCTGGAGGAGATGGCGCACGAGGTGGACAAGCTGTCGGTCGCCGTCGGCCGGCCGCTGACGCTGATCGCCGAGAGCGACCTCAACGACCCGCGCATGGTCACTCCCCGCGTCGCCGGAGGCATGGGCCTGACCGCGCAGTGGAGCGACGACTTCCACCACGCGCTGCACGCGACGCTGACCGGGGAGGGCCAGGGCTACTACGCCGACTTCGCGGCGGCCGGCGTCGCCGGGCTGGCCAAGACCCTGACGGGGGCGTTCTTCCACGACGGCGCATGGTCGAGCTTCCGCCGCCGGCACCACGGCCGCCCGGTGGACACCGCGACCCTGCCCGGCTGGAAGTTCCTCGGCTACCTCCAGGACCACGACCAGATCGGCAACCGCGCCGTCGGCGACCGGATCTCGGCCACCCTCTCCCCCGGCCTGCTCGCCGTGGGCGCCACGCTGGTCCTGACCAGCCCGTTCACGCCGATGCTGTTCATGGGCGAGGAGTGGGGCGCGGGCACTCCGTGGCAGTTCTTCACCAGCCACCCCGAGCCGGAGCTCGGCAAGGCCACGGCCGAGGGCCGGATCGGTGAGTTCGCCGAGCACGGCTGGGACGCCGACGTCGTCCCCGACCCGCAGGACCCGGAGACGTTCACCCGGTCGAAGCTGGACTGGTCGGAGCTCGACCGCGAGCCGCACGACCGGCTGCTCGCCGTCCACCGGTCGCTGCTGGCGCTGCGCCGCGCGCACCCCGACCTGCTCGACCCCGACCTGTCGTCGATCCAGGTCACCTGGGACGACGGCGACCGATGGATGGTCGTGCACCGCGGCTCGCTGCGCGTCGTGGTCAATCTCGCCGCCGAGCCCCGCGAGATCGACCTGGACGTGCCCGCCGCCGACGTCCTCTTCACGACCGCCGACCTGCCCGTCCTCGACGGCGCGACGGTGACGCTGCCGGCCGAGAGCGCCGCCGTCCTGGCGACCCGCTGACGTGCGCCGGCTGCTCCCCTCCCCGGGCGACCTCGACCAGGCCGGGCTGATCGAGGCCTACCGGCTGCCGGGGGGCCGTTCGCTGCGGGTCAACTTCATCGTCTCGCTCGACGGCTCGATCACCCTGGCCGGCCGCAGCGGCGGCCTCGGCTCGCCCGGCGACCTGCGGATCTTCCAGCTGCTGCGCGCGCTGAGCGACGTCGTCCTCGTCGGCAGCGGGACGGCGAACGCCGAGGGGTACCGGCCGATCCTGGCCGGCTCCCCGGTCGGCCGGCTGCGGACCTCGATCGGCCGGTCCGCGACGGCGCCGATCGCGATCGTGTCCCGCCGTGCGTCCCTCGATCCGGACAGCGGTCTCGTCACCGGCGCGGTCTCGCCGACGATCCTGGTCACCTGCGCCGCCGCGGACCCCCGACGGCGCGCGGTACTCGAGGAGGCCGGCGTGACGGTGCTGGTCTGCGGCGAGGACGACGTCGACCTGCCGGCGGCGCTGGACCGGCTGGCCGGGCTGGGGCACGAGCAGGTCGTCTGCGAGGGTGGGCCGCAGCTCCTCCACGCGGCACTGGCCGCCGGCGCGGTGGACGAGCTGGACCTGTCGGTGGCGCCGGTGCTCGCCGGGGGCGAGAAGCACCTCCTGGAAGCGGCGCTCCCCGCGGCGCAGCGGCTGGAGCTGCGCCAGCTGCTCGAGGAGGACGGCGTCCTGTTCACCCGCTACGCCGTGTCCGCTCAGTAGCGTTCCGGCGCGTGGACGACATCGAGATCTCGCCGGCGACCGACGAGGAGGCCGCCGCCCTGCTCGAGCGCTCCAAGGAGACCTACGTCGAGGGGCTGCAGGGCCGGCGCGGGCTGACGGCCGAGGAGGCCAGCGCGAAGGCGGACGCCGACACCGGCCGGCTCGTGCCGGACGGCGGACGGACGCCCGGCGCCGTCTTCCTCACCGCGCGGCAGGACGGCCGCGTGCTCGGCGGGGTGTGGGCGGCCGTGCAGGGACCGGACCGCGAGGGTGAGGCCTGGATCTACTTCCTCTGGGTCGATCCGGCCGAACGGCGGCGCGGGCTGGGCCGCCGCCTGGTGGAACGCACGGCGGCGGACGTGCGCTCGCGCGGGGCGGCCCACCTCGCGCTGAACGTCTTCGGCGACAACACCGCGGCCATCGCCCTGTACGAGGCGCTCGGCTTCCGGGTCGGCGCGCAGCAGATGACGCTGCCGCTGAGCTGAGCGGCCGCTACGTCGCGGGAGGGCGATAGGTGACGTCCTGCGCCCTGCCCAGGGCGTCCATCGTCTCCTCGACGGTCATCAGCACGGTCGTCTCGATCGAGCTGAGCGCACCGCCGCTGCCGATCGCGAGGGCGACGGCGGCCATGGAGACGTTGTCGGGGGCCTCCCAGAGGTTGATCCCGTCGTGCTCGCCGAAGGCGTACCAGAACCCGTGCAGCGTTCCGCCGACCGACTCGATGTAGGCCTGCGCGGCCTTCCGCCGGTCCTCGGGGTTCTTGATCATCCGGGCCCAGGTCTCGGGGGTGTAGCTGAACCGCGTCAGGTACATGGGCATGGCAGTGCCTTCCGTCGCCCCCCGCGGCGCCGACGCTAGGGGGCAGCCGCCGGCCGCGTCGAGACCCCGCCACGCGCCTCTATCGGACGACGACGACCGCGCCGCGTGCAGGAGTCCCGTCCGGCCGCGTCCAGTTCACCTCGACGTTCCCGGCGACCGCGCCGTCCACTGGGATACGCACCAGCTCGAGGACGAGCCTCCCGAGGTCGACGCTCGTCCCGGTCCCGGTCTCCGACACAGCCGGGGGGTCCGGGACGACGGGCGGAGCGCCACCGGTCCACGACCGGCCGACCGACGGGTCGGGGGTGTCGCTGCGGCTCTGGTGCTGCGCCTCCGTCCGGCCGGCCACGAAGTCGAGCAGCTGCGTGACGACGACCGGGTCGCGTGCCCCGTCGTAGACCCACCGCCGGCCGAGCACACCGTGCTCCGTGGTGCCGACGAGGCCCGCGTCCGCCCCGGCCAGCGGTGCGCCGCGGTAGGACAGCGGCACGGCGTACGTCGTCCCCTCCTCCGCCGTCCCGTCGGTGACGATGAGGAACTCGATGCCGACCTCTCCGGCGGGGTCGTCCAGCCGGAAGCCACCGGCCCGGGACGGCTCCGGCGGCCGCCCCGTGGTCCGGTACCAGGGCTGTCGCGGCAGCCAGTCGGCGAGCAGCTCCAGCTTGCTGGGAACCAGCGTCGTCCCGGTGTGGATCGTGGCCATGCCGCACCCTGCCACGGGGTCGCAGGGGTGATCACGCCCGGCCCGGGCTGATTGACTGAGCGCATGGACCTGCCCGTGATGCCGCCGGTCAAGCCGATGCTGGCCAAGGCCGCCACCAAGCTGCCCGTCGGCGACGGCTTCTTCTACGAGCCGAAGTGGGACGGCTTCCGCTGCGTCGTCTTCCGGGACGGCGACGAGGTGGAGCTCGGCAGCCGCAACGAGCGGCCGCTGACCCGCTACTTCCCCGAGGTCGTCGCGGCGGTCAAGGCCCAGCTGCCCGAGCGCTGCGTCGTCGACGGCGAGATCGTCGTCCCGGCCGGCGACCGGCTGCACTTCGAGGCGCTGCTCCAGCGCATCCACCCGGCGCAGTCCCGCGTCGATCTGCTGGCCGAGCAGACGCCCGCATCGTTCGTCGCCTTCGACCTGCTGGCGCTCGGCGACGAGTCGCTGCTCGAGGTGCCGTTCGCCGACCGGCGGGCGCGGCTGCAGTCGGCGCTGTCGGGGGCCCGGCCGCCGGTGTACGTCACGGCGATCACCGAGGACGCCGCCACCGCCGAGCGGTGGTTCGAGACGTTCGAGGGCGCCGGCCTGGACGGAGTCGTCGCCAAGGCCGCCGACCTCCCCTACGGCCCCGACCAGCGGCTGATGACCAAGGTCAAGCACGTGCGCACCGCCGACTGCGTGGTCGCCGGGTTCCGCTGGCACAAGAGCGGGCCGATCGTGGGATCGCTGCTCCTGGGCCTCTACAACGACGCCGGCGACCTCCAGCACATCGGCGTCGCGGCGTCCTTCCCGATGGCCCGCCGCGCCGAGCTCGTCGAGGAGCTGGCGCCCTACCGGGAGAACGCCGTCGAGAACCACCCGTGGCAGGACTGGGCCGACTTCCAGGCGGCCGCCGCGGCCGCCGCGGCGAACGGCGAGGCGCCCGAGGGTCCCGAGCGACGGATGCCCGGAGCGGTCAGCCGGTGGAACGCGAAGAAGGACCTGTCCTGGGTGCCGCTGCGGCCGGAACTGGTCGTGGAGATCAAGTACGACCAGCTCGAAGGCCGTCGTCTTCGTCACACCGGGCAGTTCCTCCGGTGGCGCCCCGACCGGGACCCGCTGAGCTGCACGTACGACCAACTGGAGGTGCCGGTGCGCTACGACCTGGCGGAGGTCCTGGCCGGCTGAGCGTCCCCTGATCGGGAGCACGCGTCTGCGCGAGCCCGAGCGGCCTCCTAGGGTTATGATCATGCGTCCGCTCCGCCGATCGGCGGCCGTCCCCGCGAGCCTGCTCGTCCTGAGCCTCGCCCTGGGCGGCTGCGCCTCGTTCTCCGACAACGTCGACGCGGAGCCGTCGCCCACCGCGGCGGCCACGTCGACGGCGCCGCCGGAGGCCGCCGAGATCGAGTGGACCGACTGCGACCAGCAGATCCAGCCGCTGATCGCCGACCAGCCCGGCAGCGACCGCAACCTTGCCTTCGAGTGCGGGCGCACCGAGGTGCCGATCAGCTACGACGAGCCGCGGGGCGCCACCCTGCCGCTCTTCCTGGTCCGCGCCGTCATGGCCGGGCAGACCGACCGCATCGGCTCGCTGGTGATCAACCCCGGCGGGCCCGGTGCCTCCGGCGCCGACGCCGCGATCAGCCTGGCGCTCAGCCTGCCGGAGGAGATCATGACCCGCTTCGACATCGTCGGGTTCGATCCGCGGGGCGTGGGGCTGTCCACGCCGATCGAGTGCGTGCCCGACGAGCTGAAGGAGCGCCTCGTCGCCTCGGAGCCCCGCCCGGTCACGGACGAGCAGCTCGACGACGCCTTCGCCCTGGCCCAGGAGGTCGCCGACGGCTGCGCCGAGGAGTACGGCGACGCGCTCGGCACGTTCAACACCGTCGACACCGCCCACGACCTGGAGCAGCTGCGGCAGGCCCTCGGCGACGAGCAGCTCACCTATCTCGGCTACTCCTACGGCACGACGCTGGGCTCCACCTACGCCGAGCTCTACCCGGACAAGGTCCGGGCCCTGGTGCTCGACGCCGCGGTCGACCCCGACGCCGACAAGGTGACCGACGCGGAGGAGGGCGCCAAGGGCTACGAGTCCGGCTTCGACGCCTTCGCCGCCAACTGCACCGGGCTCATCGCCGGCTGCCCGATCGGGGCGGAGCCCCGGCAGTTCGTCGAGGCGCTGCTCGGGCAGGCCGCGGTGACGCCGATCCCCAGCAGCGAGCCAGAAGCTGACGGCGAGATCCGCGAGGCCACGCCCGGGGTGGTCATGACCGCCATCCAGGCCGCGCTCTACGACACCGCGTCGTGGCCGCAGCTGGCCCAGGCGCTGTCGGCGGCGCAGCAGGGGGACTCGAAGGGGCTGTTCTCCCTCGCCGACAGCTACGCGGGACGGCTGGAGGACGGCACGTACTCCAACCTGTACGACGCCAACATCGCGGTGAACTGCGCCGACAGCGAGGAGACCTTCGAGGAGGGCGAGATCCGCGACCTCGCCGAGGAGTGGAACGCGAAGTACCCGCTGTTCGGTGCCGGGTCCGCGGTCGGGCTCTACACCTGCTCGGTGTGGGAGGCGGAGCGGACGCCGATCCCCGAGCGGGACGCCGAGGGCAGCGCGCCGATCCTCGTGGTGGGCAACTCCGGTGACCCGGTGACCCCGCTCCCCGGCGCCGTGGACATGGCCGCGGACCTCGAGTCCGGGGTCCTGCTCACGTGGCAGGGACAGGGGCACACGGCCTATCCGAAGACGGACTGCGTCCGCGGCACGGTCGACGCGTACCTCATCGATCTCGCCCCGCCGGTGGACGGCCTCACCTGCCCTGCGTGACACTCCTCGCCCGGTGATCCACTCGGAGAGGACGCCCATGGCCAGCAGCAAGGACGCCGTCGTCCTGGAGATCGACGGCCACGAGGTACGCGTCTCCAACCCGGAGAAGCCGTACTTCGCCGATCGCGGCATCCGTAAGATCGACGTCGTCGAGTACTTCGTCGCCGTCGGCCCCGGCATCCTGTTCGCCCTCAGGGACCGGCCGACGACGCTGGAGCGCTGGCCCGGCGGGGTGTTCGAGGGCGCGCGCATCTCCACGCGGGTCGACAACACCGGCGACGCCTTCTACCAGAAGCGGGTGCCCAAGAACGCCCCCGAGTGGGTGCCGACGGCGCACATCACCTTCCCCAGCGGCCGGACCGCCGACGAGGTCGCGCCCGACTCGGTGGCCGTCGTCGCGTGGTGCGCCAACCTGGGCACGCTGACCTTCCACCCGTGGCCGGTGTCGAAGGGGGACGTCGAGTCACCGGACCAGATCCGCATCGACCTCGACCCGCAGCCGGGCACCGACTTCTCCGACGCGGTGTGGGTCGCCCCGCACGTGCGGGAGCTCCTGGGCGAGTTCGGGATGCAGGGCTGGCCGAAGACGTCCGGCGGCCGGGGCGTGCACATCTACGTGCCGATCCAGCCGCGCTGGACCTTCCAGCAGGTCCGCGGCGCCGTCATTGCGTTCGGCCGCGAGCTGGAACGGCGGCTGCCCGACCGCGTGACCATGTCGTGGTGGAAGGAGGAGCGCGGCGAGAAGATCTTCATCGACTACAACCAGATGGCCCGGGACCGCACGATCGCGTCGGCGTACTCGATCCGGCCCAAGCCGCACGCGCCGGTCTCCGCACCCCTCGACTGGGACGAGCTGCCCGACGTCGTCCCCACCGACTTCGACGTCCTGACGATGCCGGAACGGTTCCGGCGGGTCGGCGACAAGCACGCCGGCCTGGCCGACCACGCCTTCTCCATCGAGCCGCTGCTGGAACTCGCCGAGCGCCAGGAGCGCGACCTCGGGCTCGGGGAGATGCCGTGGCCGCCGGACTACCCGAAGATGCCCGGCGAGCCGATGCGCGTGCAGCCCAGCCGCGCCAAGCGGCCGGCCGACGGCGAGGAGTGAGACCGGGGCGGTGCGAGGACCGGCACAGCCCAGGATCCCCTGCATGACGCTGTGCCCCGTGGCCTGCCTCGCCGGCCGACCTGGCTGAGGTGGCCGAGCCGCAGCACTACGCCACCCGGAACGCCAGGAGCGGCCTGAGACGAATGCGCCGGAAGGTGTCTGAGTGACTGCGGCACACCCCTGCGCCGGGTGTGGGCGATGACATCGACAGCGCCCCTGCGGCGACTTCCTCGACGAGAGGGTCCGCGATGAACTCTTCGTACTGCGGGACCGAACACCTCCGCGATCGGCTCGACAGCCG
Organism: Blastococcus sp.; assembly: GCA_035296685.1. Lineage (GTDB taxonomy): Bacteria > Actinomycetota > Actinomycetes > Mycobacteriales > Geodermatophilaceae > Blastococcus_B. The sequence goes on along the minus strand of DATHAK010000025.1, from coordinate 41,948 downwards.
CCGCGACAAGCCGATCTTCCTACGCCCGTGTCTCGGGGAATCCCACGAACACGACGGCGACCGGGCTGCTGCCGGGCGTTCCACGTTCGAGGCGGGCGAACGGTGATCGGCGACGGCCGGTGCGCGCCGCGGGGCTCGCTGGGCAAGCATCCGTTGGGAACGCCGGATTGGGCGGGCCGCACCGCCTGCCCGTGCGGGGCGGTGCGCGTATTCCCGCCGGACACCCACGGGCTGCCCCTCGACCCCCCTGCCCAAGGCCTCGTGCAGCACGCCGGCGAACACGGTCGACCAGTCCATCAGACGGGGCCGGACCCGCTCAGGCCCCGGCTGCGGCCGCACCCGAGCCGACGGCACCATCAGGTTCGGCGCGTTCGACGCTCTGTCGTGGCGCCGGGTCCTGTAGAGCTCTGCCATCCGCCGGCCCGGGCCCTTGCAGGGGCGCCGGTCCCACCGGAGGCCGATGCGTCGGCGATCGTCGTGCTCGACCTCGACGCCGTGCGGCCGGTCGAACCGGCTCTCGAGTAGGGCTCGAACGCGCGGCCCGGCACGCGTCCCGCTGAGTCGGCGGGCGGTCCGCCCCTCCCTCCCTCCGCGAGCTCCCATGTGAGCACGCGATGCCTCCTCCCCCGTACGGGGGAGGAGCGAGGTCCAGACGGTGACCGCCAGCCGTGTCGTGCCGACCGTGTGACACATGACACTCTCGGCTCCCGCCTCGGCCCCCTCCCCCACTGCCGTATACGTCGCCGCCCGCAGCCGCGTCCACGGCCCGACGGCACCGCTGTGGCACGCGGTTCAGCTTCACCCGCCGGCCGGGGAGATCGTCGGCGCGTGCGAGCTGACGGTCTGCGGAGCGTTGGTCCGGATCACGACCGACGTCTCGTGGCCGACCGCCGCCCGCGACGTCTGCCCCGCCTGCGTCACGCTCGCCTCGCCCCCGCCACCTGGGGGCTGGGGATCCGCCCGATAACCCATCGACCTACGCTCAGCCCCTCACCACCAGACATGGCGGAAGGCACAGCGTTCGGCAGGTCCGCACCCTGAAGATGTCCGGCGATCCGATGCGCGTGCAGCCCAGCCGGGCCAGGCAGCCGCGCGACTGAGTCGTCTCCGGACGCCGTCGAGCCCTGAGCCGAGAGGAGCCCCGTGGAAGGGCTGACCGAGGAAGAGCGGGCGATCGTCGAGACGGTGCGCGAGTTCGTCGACCGCTCCGTGCGCCCGGTGGCGCGGGAGCTCGAGCACGCCGACACCTATCCCGAGGCGCTCATCGAGCAGATGAAGCAGCTGGGCATCTTCGGCCTGGCGATTCCCGAGCCGTGGGGCGAGGCCCGTGTGAGCACCCCGTGCTACGCGCTGGTCACCGAGGAGCTCGCGCGCGGCTGGATGAGCCTGGCCGGCGCCATGGGCGGGCACACGGTGGTCGCCAAGCTGATCCTCGACCACGGCACCCAGCAGCAGAAGGATGCGTACCTGCCGCGCATGGCGACGGGCGAGCTCCGGGCCACCATGGCGCTGACGGAGCCGGGTGGTGGATCCGACCTGCAGGCGATGCGCACCACCGCCGTCCGGACGGGCGACGAGTACGTCGTCAACGGCGCGAAGACGTGGATCACCAACGCCCGGCGGGCGGGCCTTCTGGCGCTGCTCTGCCGGACCGACCCCGCCGCCGATCCACCGCACCGTGGCATCAGCGTGCTGCTGGTCGAGAAGGGCCCGGGCCTCACCGTGTCCCGGGATCTGCCCAAGCTCGGGTACAAGGGCGTGGAGAGCTGCGAGCTGTCCTTCGAGGACTTCCGGGCACCGTCCACCGCCCTGCTGGGCGAGCACGAGGGACGCGGTTTCGCCCAGATGATGCGGGGGCTGGAGATCGGCCGGATCCAGGTGGCCTCCCGTGCGCTCGGCGTGGGGCGCGCGGCCCTCGAGGACTCGCTGCGCTACGCGCAGCAGCGCGAGAGCTTCGGAAAGCCGATCTGGCAGCACCAGTCGATCGGGAACTACCTCGCCGACATGGCGACCAGGCTCCTCGCCGCCCGGCAGCTGGTCCTGCACGCGGCCCGGCGGTACGACGGCGGTGAGCGCAGCGACATGGAGGCCGGTATGGCCAAGTTGTTCGCGTCGGAGACCGCGATGCAGATCGCCCTGGACGCCGTCCGCATCCACGGTGGCTACGGCTACTCGACCGAGTTCGACGTCGAGCGGTACTTCCGGGACGCGCCGCTGATGATCGTCGGCGAGGGCACCAACGAGATCCAGCGCAACGTCATCGCCCGCCAGCTGGTGGAACGCGGAACAGTGGCGCCGTGACACCCCGCGCGCCCTCGGGAAGCCGGACCGAACTGCTCACCCCCGGGCCGGCCGAGGCGCTCGCGGGACTCCTGGACACCGACCTGCCGGCGGAGGACGACCTGGCGCCGCTGTGGCACTGGGTCTACCTGCTCGAACGCCGGCCGCAGCGCGACCTCGGCCCGGACGGGCACCCGGTGGACGGCATCCCGGCCCCGCCCGGTCCGGGCCGGCTCCGCATGTTCGGCGGCGGGCGGGTCACGACGCATCGGCCCCTGCGGCTGGGGCGGCCGGCCACGAGGACCACCCGGCTGGTGCGCGAGGAGGACAAGCATGGAGCGTCCGGGCCCATGACCCTCACGACGGTGCGGATCGAGATCGAGCAGGACGGCGACGTAGCCGTGACCGAGGAGCAGGACATCCTGTACCGGAGGGCCGGCTCGACGGTGCCGGCCCGCCGGGCGCCGGGTCCGGACGCCGACGAGGCGCCGCCGGAGGGCCGTCTGGAGCTGGTCGTGGACCCGGTGGTGCTCTTCCGGTTCTCCGCGCTCACCTACAACGCGCACCGCATCCACTACGACGCCGGGTACGCCGAGAGCGAGGGCTATCCGGGGCTCGTCGTCCACGGCCCGCTGCAGGCGCTGCTCATGGGCGAGTGCTTCCGCCGCTCCGGACGGTCGCTGGTCGGCTCCACGTTCTCGTACCGCCTCGTGGCGCCGACCTTCGGGGAGCAGCGGATCGAGGTGACGACCCGCGCCACCGGCGGGCAGCCATCGGCGGTCGTCAGGAACGGTCGCGGCCGGACCACCGCCACCGCGACGCTGCACCAGGCAGCAACGCAGGTCTGAGCGGTCACCCGATCGGGTGAGGAGCGGGGCCGCGCGGCCCGCCGGGACTCCAGCGCGGTCCGCAGGCGGTCGATCCAGCGGGCATGAGGGTCTCGTTCTTGGTGTACGGCGTGTTCTACGTCGTCATCGAGATGGTCGGGCAGCAGCTCGAGGACGTGGGCTGGCCGAACCTGACCCCGCTCGACGTCGCGTCCGCGCTGGTGAACGCCCTGCTCTTCGTCGTCGTCTGCATCGCCCTCGTCGTCGGCTCCGACCTCGCGCGCCAGCGCTGGGGTCCCGCCCTCGTGGCGTGGCACCAGGAGCGGCTGCGCGCCCACGCCGAGGCGCAGGCCGAGGTCGTCTGGGACGACTCCCCGATCGGCGTCGCCTCGTGGCGCCCGGAGCCGATCGCGCTCCCGGCCGGCCCCTCCGGCGGCGGCACCTACGCCACGTCCACCTACGAGAGCCGGGCGACGGGTCAGCCGTTCCCCGAGGAGCCCGGCCCGCTGCTCTGAATCAGCGGATCGCGAGCCGGGCGGAGGACGCTCCGAGGTCGTGGGCCTCCAGCGCCGCCGGGCCGGGCGCCCCGACCAGACGCGCGAGTGCCATCGCGATGTCGGCCGCGGTGTAGGCGTCGGCGAGCCGGTCAGCCAGGACCAGGTCCTGATCTGCGTCGTGCAGGTCCTCGACCTCGTGCAGGAAGACCGGGACCGAGGCCGCGTCGATCGGGGCGGCGTCCTGGAAGGCGACGAAACGGGCGGTCGGGAAGAAGGCGGTCTCCATGACGGCATCTCCAGGCTCGGTCGGGTGCCGGGGACTCCCGGCTGAGGACGACCCTGCGGCGCCGGCCGCACGTCCCCGCCGAGAAAGCCGCAGGAAAAGCGCAAGACCGCCCGGTGCCGCCAGGATGCGGGCCATGAAGTACGTGATGACCTACCACGCGGTCGAGGACTTCCTCCCCCTGGCCCGCCAGCACGGGCCCGCCCATGTGGCGCGGCTGAAGGAGTTCCATGCCCGCGGGGTGCTGCTGATGGTCGGCACCATGGACGAGCCGATGAACGGCGACGCGATGGGCGTCTTCACCACCCGGGAGGCCGCCGAGGAGTTCGTGGCCGGCGATCCGTTCGTCGTGCACGGCGTCGTCGCCAGCTGGACCGTCCGTCCGTGGAACGAGATCCTGCAGCCGGACTGACCGAGGAGAGTGCCGGGACCCCCACTCCGAGCTCTCCCCGGGGCGTATCCGTGGGAACGTTCCTGCAGTTCGTGCGCCCGGGATCTTCCGCTGGGACGATCAACGGCTAGGGTTGTGCCGTCGGGAAGGCCCTGCGCTATGGCAGAACCCCGATGCACGACCTCAGCTAGGAGCGAGCAATGCCCGAAGGAACAGTGAAGTGGTTCAACGCTGAGAAGGGGTTCGGCTTCGCCACCCCCGACGGTGGCGGACCGGACGTCTTCGTCCACTACTCGGCCATCCAGACCAGCGGGTACCGCTCGCTCGATGAAGGCCAGCGGATCGCGTTCGACATCGAGCAGGGCCAGAAGGGCCCGCAGGCTGCGAACGTCACCCCGCTCTGATCACCTGATCAGCACACAGCGCCCCCGTCCGGACTCCGGGCGGGGGCGCTGTCGTTCGTGGGGGGGCTCAGCGGGCGCGGGGGACGTAACCACCGATCAGCGCCGACATCAGCAACGCGCCGTCGTCGGGCCCGACGGCGATCGCGGCGTCCGCGAACGCCCGCCAGCGCTGCCGTTCGACGTCGGTCGGCGCGTTGTCGGCCCGCGCGGTGAGCTGCTCCACCAGCCGGTCCCACTCCCCCTGCGGCGTGGGCCAGAGCCCGGCCAGCCGGCGGGCCTCCGCCGAGATGCCGGTGAAGCGGACGATGTCGCCGGCGTGGTTGGTGAGCGCCTCCGCGTAGCCCGCGGACACCAGCGCCTTGGCCGCCGCGATGACCTTCGCCTTCGGGAGCCCGCTCGCGGGGACGACCGCACCGAGCAGGTAGGGCGAGCCGCCGTGCTCCGGTTCGTCGACCAGCCGGGCGATCGCCCGCAGGACCGGGAGGTCGCGGGTGAACCAGACGTCGGGCAGGGGCTGATCGGGGGCGGTCACGTCCCCGAGTCTCCCCTGCCCGGTTCGCCGGTTCCGCGGTGGCGGCGCCGCCGTACCGTGGAGGCATGACCACCTCCGCATCGCAGCCCCAGGTCGTCAAGAGCGACGAGGAGTGGCGCGCCCAGCTGTCGCCCGAGGAGTACGCCGTGCTCCGCCAGGCGGCCACCGAGCGCGCGTGGACCGGCGAGTACGTCGACACCAAGACCGTGGGCGTGTACGAGTGCCGCGCCTGCGGGGCGGAGCTGTTCCGCTCGGAGACGAAGTTCGACTCGCACTGCGGCTGGCCGTCGTTCTACCAGGCCTCCGCCGACGACAACGTCCTCCTCCGCGAGGACCGCAGCTACGGGATGGTGCGCACCGAGGTGCTCTGCGCGAGCTGCCACAGCCACCTGGGGCACCTGTTCGACGACGCACCCCAGACGCCGACCGGCGACCGCTACTGCATCAACTCGGTCAGCATCCGGCTGCAGCCGGTGGAGTAGCCCGCTCAGAAGGGCGGCGGATCGACGTCGTCGGGTAGCGGTCGTCGCTCGGACGGGATGCGCAGCAGGTCGAGGGCCGAGTACCTGAGACCGGGCGGCCGGCTGGTTCGCGTGACCCCGCTCGGCGTGGTCACGGACAGGACGCCGTCGGCGGTCATCACGTAGCGCCAGCCGCGGGCATGGGTCTTCAGCCGGTGGTGCCGGCGACACAGGCAGCACAGGTTGGCGCAGTCGGTCTCGCCGCCGTCGGCATGCGCGACGACGTGGTCGAGATCCGCCCAGCCGGCCCGGTTGTGGCACCCGGGCTGCCTGCAGGTGCGGTCCCGCACCTTCACGAACCGTTCCTGCGGCGGGCTGTGCTCGTACCGGTCGACCGGCGGCGGGGGGCCGAGCCCCTGCCCGCGTCGGACGGCCGTCTCGAGTTCCCGGCGGGAAACCGTGGCGAGCAGACGGCCCTCGGCGTCGGTGATCGCGATGTCGAGGGACCCGCCTGTGGGCGCCTGCAGCCCGCCGGGGCAGAGGGCGTCCAGCCGCTCGAGCAGCTCGCGGGCCTGCGCGGCGGTGATCGGCTGCCCGTCGACGGTGGCCGGCTCGACTCCCGTCCCCGGCGCGCCGGCGGCGCCCGCCTCGAGGATGTCCAGCGGGGCGACCACGGCCACGTGCGCGCTGACCGCCGGCTGCTCCTGCCAGGGCCGGGTCATCAGCTCGTGCAGCACGACCGCCCGCAGCATGCCGAGCGGGCGCTCGTCGCCCGCCGCCTTCAGCTCGCGGGCCCGGGCGTCGGCAGCGGCACGCACCTCGGCCGCGTCCGGTGTCGGCATCACGCTGCGGAGCTCGCTCATGCCGTCGCCGAGGCCACGGACGGTGACGTCGGCCTGCCGCTCGGCCTGCTTCCGGCGGGCGTCGGCCGCGGCGGCATCCGCCTTGAGGAGTTCGGAGCGGACCAGCGCCCGGAGCCGGGTGACCGAGAGCCCGGTCGCCTGGGGAAGCACGGCCGCCTCGACCGCCGCCAGCACGGCAGGGATCGAATCGCGGGCCGGCCAGCCCAGTTCGGCGGCGATGGCCCGGGCCCGCGGCCAGTCCAGCTCGCCGTCGGCCAGTGCCGCCCACGTGCGGGGCAGCCGAAGCTGCAGCGTGCTGGCGTGCTCCCACAGGCGGGTGGCCTCGGCCCGTGAGCAGTTCAGGATGTGCGACAGCTCGTCGGGGTAGAACTCCGACACCGAAGCGTCGAGCAGCTGGGCGGCCCACTCGCCGGATGCCGCCCCCGGCTGGCTCGACCGACGGTCCTCGGTGGCCGGCCTGTCCGCGGCCAGCCCGACGACCAGCTCGGCCTTGAACGCGGCGAGCTGGGCCTCGGCTTCGGCGACCCGCTGCAGGTTCGCTGCCTTCTGCTCCGGCGTCATCAGGTGCACCGGCAGGAGGTCGCCGAGGCGGGACGGCCGCGCAACGACGCCCTCGGGCAGCACGACGTCGTCCTCCAGCGCTGGGCGCAGCTCGGCGACCGTCACGCCGACGCCGAACGCACCCGGGGGGAACATGCCGCCAAGCTACGGAAGGGGTACGACAGTTTTCGGCGGTTGACCTCGAAGTTTTCGTCCCGGTCAGGCGCCGTTCAGGCCAGGCCGTGCACGATCTCCGCGATCGGCTTCCGAACGCCGGTGTAGAACGGCACCTCCTCGCGCACGTGCCGCCGCGCGGTCGAGGCCCGCAGCTCGCGCATGAGGTCGACGATGCGGTGCAGTTCGTCGGCCTCGAACGCGAGCATCCACTCGTAGTCGCCCAGCGCGAACGAGGCGACGGTGTTGGCCCGCACGTCGGGGAACCCGCGCGCCATCTTCCCGTGCTCCGCGAGCATCGCCCGGCGCTCCTCGTCGGGCAGCAGGTACCACTCGTAGGAGCGCACGAACGGGTAGACGCAGACCCAGCGGCGCGGCTCCTCGTCGGCCAGGAACGCCGGGATGTGGCTGCGGTTGAACTCCGCCGGCCGGTGCAGTGCCATCTGCGACCACACCGGGTCGAGGTGTCGGCCCAGCGTCGTGCGGCGCAGCCGGGTGTAGGCCTCCTGCAGCGCCTCGGCCGTCTCGGCGTGCCACCAGACCATGAGGTCGGCGTCGGCCCGCAGCCCCGCGACGTCGTAGACCCCGCGGACGACGACGTCCTTGCCGGCCAGCTCGTCGAGCAGCGCCGTGACCTCGTCCGCGGCGGCGGCTCGCAAGTCGTCACCCAGCGGCCGGGCGAGCCGGAACACCGACCACATCGTGTAGCGGATCGTGGCGTTCAGCTCGTTCGCCCGCTTGCCGATGCTGCGTTCCTCGGTGCCCTGCTCGCTCATGCAGCCATTGTCCCTCGCGTCGTGGTGGGTCCCCCCGGGGCCACCGGCCTGACCGCGTGGGTCAGGACGGCGGAGGCGTCACTTCGCTTCCTCGGCGGCCTTCCGCCGGCGGGCGAGCTGGGCGGTTCGGACCCGGCCGCAGTCGTCGCAGGAGGCCATCGACTTGTGGTGGCGGAGGCATCGGACGGGGGTGGGTGGGCTCTGGATCTGGATCCGGTTCGGGTGGTGCCTGGTTGTCACACGCCCGCCAACGACGACACGTCCCCCGGAATGCCCGGGCGCGGGGTGGCGTCCACCACCCCACGCCGGACCTCGCGGGCGTCAGGACGGCCGGAGCCAGGCGTCGATCTGGATCTCGACCGTGCGGCCGATGACCACCCGGGGCACCCGGATGCCCACCGTCGCCCGGTCGAGCGTGCCGGACGCCCGCACCCGTATCCACGATCCGTCCGGCGCGGCCGGCTCAGCCGTCCCCGTCACGGTCAGCGGCGCCCTCGTGCCACGGACGAAGATCTCCCCCTCGGCCGTCCAGGTGCCGTCCTCGTGCCCGGTGAAGCGGTCCGCGGTCCAGACCATGGACGGGTTCCGGTCGATGTCCAGCAGCCGCGGCTTGCGGAGGTCGGAGTCCCGCTTCGCGATCCCGGTGTGGATGCTGTTCAGGTCCATCTCGGCGCGCACCCGCACGGGGCTGCCGGCGTCGTCGACGTCCACGTCCGCGGAACCGCAGGCCACCGACCCGTGGACGGGTCGCCCGAGGTTGCCGACGGTGAAGCCGATCCGGGTGCGGCTGTCGGAGGCCGTCCAGCGGCCGGCGGCGATGCGCGGCACCTGCACCTGGACGGTCACGACCGCACCTCCGCCTCGGCGGGCGCGGGCATGCGGGCGACGAGCACGCGGTCGACGTCCAGCCGTTCGACGTCGACCAGCTGCTCCGGGTCCTCCCACGGCAGCAGCCGGGTGGCGAAGATGGCGGCGCGGAGCGCGTCGGGGGTCTCGACGCTCGTGACCAGCGTGACGACGACCATCCGGTGGTCCTCGCTGCGCAGCACGTAGGTGCCGACGACCCCCTCGACGTCCCGGACGGCGGGGCTGATCCGCTCGCGTCCGGACCGCAGCGCCGTGTCCGCGCGGGCCGCGTCGCCGGCGGTGTCGAGCCAGGCCAGCTGCGCGAACCGCGGCGGTGTCCCCGACGCCGTCCCCGCGTCCGTCTCCAGGACCGCGAAGGCCGACGCGTCCAGCCACCGAGCGCCCTCACCGGTCCAGCCGGCGGCCTGCGCCGCCCCGGCCTGGTCCTCCCACAGCGCGAACACCGCGCCGTCCATCCCGTCGAGACGGCCGAGCACGCAGGCACCGAGCGGCTCGGTGCCGTCGGTGAGGCGGGAGAGGAGTTCGGTGGCCCACTCCTCCGACTCCTCGTCGGGCCAGCGCCGGAACCGGTGGATCGTGGCGTACATGGCAGGTCCTTCCTCGTCCGCGCGGTCCGGGTGGTCCGCGACGGCGACGACGATCCGGCGATCCGGAGGCCGGGACATCCGTGGGACCACTGACCTGGGCCACGCAATTCCGGTACGCAGACCGGCCGAGGGGCCGCGATACTGCGGCGATGGCGGTCCCGGCGGGCACCGACCCCAGCCCGTTCGTCGGCCGGGGCCGCGCCCTCGCCGACCTCCGGGCACGGCTGGCCGATGCCCGCGCGGGGACCGGCGGGCTCGTCCTGGTGGGCGGCCCGCCGGGGATCGGCAAGACCCGGACGGTCGAGGAGCTGCTCCTGTCCTCCGAGGACGTCGTCTGGGGGCGGGCCGTCGACGACCCCGGCGCTCCCCCGCTCTGGCCGTGGCGCCGGGTGCTGCGGGCCCGTCCCGAGGTGGCCGCCGCCGTCTCCGAGGCGCTCGCCGACGTCGACCTGGTCCGCGAGCGCTCCGCGGACCCGGCGGCCGCCCGGTTCCGCTTCGTCGCGGCCGCCACCGAGGCCCTGCTCCGGTCGGCGGACCCCGACGGGCTGGTCGTCGTCCTCGAGGACCTGCACTGGGCCGACGACACGTCGCTGCGACTGCTGCGGCACCTCGCGGGGGAGCTGCACCGGTCGCGGCTGCTGGTCGTAGGCACCTACCGCGATCCCAGCGGGGTCGCCGACGGCCGGCTCGAGCGCACCCTGCCCGACCTCCTGCGCTGGCCGGGGACGCACGTGATCCCGCTGGCCCCGCTGGCCGAGGACGACGTTCGGGCGTACCTGGCGGCGGTCGGTGGGGCGCCCGTCCACGCGGACGACGTCCGCACGGCCCTCCGCCGCTCCGGAGGCAATCCGCTCTACCTGCGCGCCGTGGCCCGGAGCGCGGGCGCCGTCGAGCCGGCCGCCGAGCCCGCCGGCTCGGAACTGCGCCACGTCGTCCGCGCCACGCTCGCCGGCCTGGAGCCCGCGGTCGTCGAACTGCTCGCCACGGCCGCCGTCCTGGGTGAGGAGGTCGATGCCGACCTGCTCGCCGCCGTCGCGGACCGGCCGGTGGAGGACGTCCGGACCGGGCTGGACGCCGCCGTCCGGGCCGGCGTGCTCGGCGCCGTGCCGGACGTGCCCGGCCGGCGGCGGTTCGTGCACGCGGTGGTGCGCGACGGGATCTACGCCGACCTGTCCCCGAGCGAGCGCGAGGCCCTGCACCGCCGGGCCGCCGAGGCGTGGGAGGAGTCCGTCGGGGTCGACGACGCGACCGCGGGCGTGGTCGCCGCCCACTGGCTGCGCGCGGCCGCGGATCCGGCCGCGCTCCGGCGCGCCGCCTCGTGGGCCCGCCGTGCCTCGGTGGCCGCCACCCGGTCGCTGGCTTTCGACGAGGCAGCCAGGTTCCTCGGGATGGCGCTGGACGCCGCCGACCGGGCCGGGTCCACCGACGAGGAGCGGGCGGTGCTGCTGGTCGACCTCGCGACCGCGGAGTTCCGCCAGGGCCGGTTCGCGGAGAGCCTGCGGCACGCCTCGGCCGCCTCCGAGGCCGCGGCGGCGTGCGGCCGCCCCGACCTGCTCGCCGACGCGGCGCTCGTCGTCCACGACGTCGGGGCGCCCGGCTCCTCCGGCACGCTCACGGCCCTGTGCGAACGGGCGCTCGCCCGGCCCGAGGTGGCCCGGCTACCGGCGCTGCGCTCCCGGCTGCTCTCGCAGATGGCGTCGGCCCTGGCCGACGCCGGCCGGCTGGTGCGCGCCGGTGAGCTCTCGGCCGAGAGCCTGCGGCTGGCCGAGGAGGACGGCGATCCCGAGACCGTGCTGGACGCGGTGCGCGCCCGGATGAAGACGACGCCCACCGCGCTGACGCTGGAGGAGCGGATGCGCCTCGGCCGGCTGGCCGTGGAGCACGCGGCCGGCACCGGCCGCCCGCTGACGGCGCTGTGGGGCCACAAGTGGCGGATCGACGCCGCTCTCGCCGCAGGCGACATGGCGACCGTCCACGACGAGCTGACGCGGATCACCGCACTCGCGCAGAGCACCCGGCTGCCCCTCATCCGGTGGCACGACGTGCGGCTGCGGGCCTCCGTCGAGGCCCTGTACGGGCGGTTCGAGCAGGCGATCGCCCTGAACGACGAGGCACGGGTCATCGGCCGGACGCAGCTGGCGGAGGACCTGTCGGCCGCCGGGATGTCGGCGGCGTTCGCGATGCAGCACGCCCTCGTGCTGGGGCGACCCGGGATGGACGACGAGGGACTCGAGAGCCTCGACCGGGCGGACGACGTCCCGATCGTGCTGGTCACGCGGGCGCTCGTCGCGCTGATCCAGGGCCGGACCGACGCGGCGACCGCGCAGTACGAGGTGCTGCGCCGGCTCGTCGCCGACGTGGATTTCGCCACGTCGGCCGGCGTCGCCACCAACATGGTCCCGCTGGTCGAACGGTTCCGGGACGCGGAGACCGCCGGGATCCTGGCCGACGTGCTGGTCCGTACCCCCATCGCGGCCGGCGGAGCCGGCGTGTACTGCTCCGGGTCGCTCTCGGTGCTGCTCGGCCGGCTGGCGATCGTGCGGGGGCGGGTCGACGATGCGATCGACCGTTTCGCGGAGTCGCTCGCGAGCGATACCGGCATCGGCGCACGGCCGGCGGTGGTGCACGACCGCATCGGCCTGGCCGGCGCCCTGCTGGAGCGGGGCCGGGCGGAGGACGTCCCTCGCGCCGGACAGCTGGCGCGGGAGGCGCTCGAGGAGGCCCGCCGGCTGGGCATGCCTGGTCCGCTGCGGAACGCGGCGGCGCTGGCCGACCGGGCCCGGGCCGCGGCGCGCGCCGTGGATCCGCTGACGGAGCGGGAGCGGGAGATCACGGCGCTGGTCGCGCAGGCCCTCACCAACAGGCAGATCGCCGAGCGCCTGGTCCTCTCCGAGCGCACGGTCGAGAGCCACGTGCGCAACATCCTGGCCAAGCTGGGGCTCGCCAACCGCACGCAGATCGCGACGGCGACCCTCGCCCCCGGGAGCGGTTAGCGCAGCGCCTCCAGGGCGTGATGGGCGTCGCGGATGCAGGCGGGGACGCCCACCCCGCGGAACGCGGCGCCGGCGATCGCCAGCCCCGGCACCTCGCTCACGGCCGTCCGGATCGCGTCCACGCGGGCCGGGTGCCCGACCAGGTACTGCGGCAGCCCTCCGCCCCAGCGGACCAGCCGCGTCTCCAGCGGCTCGGGGCGCGCCAGGCCCAGCAGGTCGGCGAGGTCGTCGACAACCGCCGCGGTGAGGTCCTCGTCGGACCGCTGCAGCTCCGCCTCGTCGCGGAACCGGCCCACGGAGGAGCGGACGAGCAGGACGTCGCCGGCCAGGTGCGGCCACTTCGCCGAGGACACGGTGACGCCCTTGACCAGCCGTCCGGTCACCGGGGGCACGAGCAGTCCCGAGCCGGCGTCGACGTCCTGCGCGGGGAACGCCATGGCGACGACGGCCATCGAGGCGTACGGGATGCCCGTAAGCGGCTCGACGGCGGCTGGCACCAGGTCGCGCAGCAGCCGCGCGGCCTTGGGTGCGGGTGCCGTCACCAGCACCCGGTCGGCGGTCAGCAGCTCGGGCGCCGCGGCCAGGCCCACCGACAACTCGAAGCCGGCGGCCGCGCGGCGGATCCCGTGCGCAGGCGTCCGCAGCCGCACCTCGGCCCGGGCGGCGGCCACCAGCGCCTCGGGGAGCGAGCCGATCCCGTCGGTCACCGTGGCGAACACCGGGCCGTCGTCGTCCCCCCGGCTGCGGACGCCGGCGTCGCGCGCGGCGGCCGCGGCGGCCAGCACCGAGCCCGCGGCCGGGAGCTCGGCGGCCAGCGCCGGCATGGTCGCGGCCAGCGACAGCTCGTCGGCCCGCCCCGCGTAGACGCCGCCCAGCAGCGGCTCGACCAGCCGGTCGACGATCTCGTCCCCGAGCCGCTCCCGCAGCAGGGCCCCCACCGCGACGTCGCCGTCCAGGGTCAGCGGGGGGAGGCCGGCCTCGGCGCGCACCCGGTCGACGCCGTCGGGCGAGAGCAGCCCGTCCAGCCCATCGGCCGACGCCGGGACACCGAGGACCGTGCCGGCCGGCAGCGGATGCCGGCCGTCGGGCAGCACCACGGACGCCTGGGTCGTGGCCGGGGCGACCAGCCGGTCGCCCCGCCCGAGCGCCTCGACCAGCGCCACGGCCTCCGGCACCCGGGCCAGCATCGCCTCGGGGCCGGTGTCGTACCAGTGTCCGGCCAGCTCGACCCGGTGCAGCTTGCCGCCGATCCGGTCACCGGCCTCCAGCACGACGATCTCGTCGTCCGGACGACGCCGGCGCCACTCGAAGGCGGCCGCCAGCCCGGTGATCCCGGCCCCGACGACGACCAGTCTCATCGCTGGGTCAGCTCGTGCACCAGGTCGGCGACGTGGGTGAGCACGGCGGGGTCGGTGTCGGGCAGCACGCCGTGACCGAGGTTGAAGATGTGCCCGCGCGCGGCCCGGCCCTGCTCGACCACGCGCCGGACCTCGCGGTCGACCGTCGCCCGGTCCGCGAGGAGGACGGCGGGGTCGAGATTCCCCTGCAGCGAGCGGCTCGGCCCGACGCGGCGGGCCGCCTCGTCGAGCGGCACCCGCCAGTCGACCCCGACGACGTCGGCGCCCGCGTCGCCGATCAGCGGAAGCAGCTCACCGGTGCCGACGCCGAAATGGATGCGCGGGACGTCCCGGTTCCCCAGGCCGTCGAAGACCGCCCGCGAGTGCGGCAGCACGCGCTCGGCGTAGTCGGCGGCCGACAGCACCCCGGCCCAGGAGTCGAACAGCTGGACGGCCGATGCGCCGGCGTCGACCTGGGCGCGCAGGAACGTGGCGGCCGACACCGCCAGCCGGTCGAGCAGCCGCGACCAGGCCTCGGGCTCGGCGTACATGAAGGCCTTGGTGCGGGCGTGCTCCTTCGACGGGCCGCCCTCGATCAGATAGGTGGCGAGGGTGAACGGCGCCCCGGCGAAGCCGATCAGCGGCGTGCCTCCCAGCTCGGCGACCAGCCGGCGGACCGCGGTCTGCAGGAAGGCCAGACGCTCGGGCTCCAGCGGGGGCAGCGCGTCGACGTCCGCGACGGACCGGACGGGGTCGGCCACGACGGGCCCCACTCCGGGCTTGATCTCGATGTCGACGCCGGCAACCACCAGTGGCAGCACGATGTCGGAGAAGAGGATGGCCGCGTCCACCCCGTGGCGGCGGACCGGCTGCAGCGTGATCTCGGTGACCAGGTCGGGGTCCTGGCACGCCTCCAGCATCGCCGTCCCCGCCCGCAGGGCCCGGTACTCCGGCAACGACCGCCCCGCCTGGCGCATGAACCAGACGGGCGTCCGGCTCACCGGCAGGCCTCGGGCGGCGCGCACCAGATCTGACGCGGCAGGGTCGGGGACGGCAGTCACGACCGCCGATCCTCCCAGACGCGCCGGGGAGTCCCGACCGCCGATGCCCGGGGACCGCTGCGGCGCGTCGGGAGCGGTGTGCTATCCGGCGGCCTACCCTGCGCACGTGGAGCCGACCAGCCCGCCGAACGCGGGCGACAGAGGCACGACCACCGGCGGGGACGAGCCCCCCGCCGCGTTCCGCGCCGCGCTCGACGCCCTCGCCTCGGTCAAGGCGCGGCCGGAGGTGGTGCTCGAGCACATCCCGGCACCGCAGCGCCTCGCGCCGTGGGCGCACGCCGTGGGCGCCCGGGTGGCCGAGGCCGACGGCGAGGACGACGAGATCGAGATCGCCAACGCCCGGTTCATCGTGCTGTACGACCCCGAGGGCCACGAGGCCTGGGCCGGCACGACCCGCTGCGTCGGCTACCTCTCGGCCGCTACCGACGAGCAGCTGGTCGACGACGCCATGTTCTCCGAGGTCGCCTGGAGCTGGCTGACCGACGCACTCACCGAGACCGGTGCCACCCACCACGCCGTCGGGGGCACCGTCACCCGCACCGCGTCGACGCGCTTCGGCGACCTCGCCGGCCCGGAGCACACCGTGGACGTCGAGATGCGGGCCTCGTGGACGGCGGAGGACACCGCGCTCGACCGCCACCTGCTGGCCTGGCTGGAGGTCCTGGCCAACGCGGCCGGGCTGCCGCCCCCGGGTGTGCACCTGCTGGGTCCCTCCGACCGCATCGGCAGCGAGACTCTCTAACATCGGTACCGCCAGACGGGCACAGCCCACTGAGCCGGCGCGGACGACGACGGGGCGCGGCGGACGACCGACGAGGACCGGCGAGAGGGTGGACGGCAACTGAGCACCGAGCCCACTCCCTCCGCGGAGCCGGCAACAGAGACCCCCGCTGCTCCCCCTGCCGAGCCGCTCCTCGCTCCCCGCGACGGTCTGCCGCCGGTCATCGAGAACTCCACGCAGCTGGTCGCGTACGCCGAGGCGTTGCGGGCCGGCACCGGACCGGTGGCGGTCGACGCCGAACGGGCCTCCGGCTACCGGTACGGCCAGCGCGCCTACCTGGTCCAGTTGCGCCGCAACGGTTCGGGAACCGGCCTGATCGACCCCGTGCCGCTCCCCGACCTGTCGGTTCTCCAGGACGCGATCGCCGACCAGGAGTGGGTGCTGCACGCCGCCAACCAGGACCTTCCCTGCCTGGCCGAGATCGGCCTGGTGCCGCAGCGGATCTTCGACACCGAGCTGGCCGCGCGGCTGGCCGGGCTCGAGCGGGTCGGGCTCGGCGCCGTGGTGGAGTCGCTGCTCGGGTTCTCCCTGCAGAAGGGGCACTCCGCCGCCGACTGGAGCACACGGCCGCTGCCGGAGGAGTGGCTCGTCTACGCCGCGCTGGACGTCGAGGTGCTGGTCGACCTGCGCGACGCGCTGGCGGCGATCCTCGAGGAGCAGGGCAAGACCGACTGGGCCCGGCAGGAGTTCGAGGCCATCCTGGCCGCCGGACCGCCCGTCCCGAAGACCGACCCGTGGCGGCGGACGTCGGGGATGCACGGCCTGCGCAGCCGCCGGCAGCTCGGCATGCTCCGCTCGCTGTGGCAGGCCCGCGACGACATGGCCCGCCGTCGCGACATCGCCCCCGGCCGTGTGCTGCCGGATTCGGCGATGGTGTCGGCGGTGCAGGCGGATCCGGAGAACGAGGGCGCCCTGCTGGAGCTGCCGGTGTTCCGGGGGCGGGCCAACCGGAAGCTGGTCGGCCAGTGGTTCGGCGCGCTGGCCCGCGGCAAGGCGCTGCCCGAGGCGGAGCTGCCCCTGCACAGCAAGCCGGGCGAGGGCCCGCCGCCGCCCAACCGCTGGGCCGACCGCGACCCCGCCGCGGCGGCGCGTCTCCAGGTGGCCCGCGCCGGTCTCGCCGAAATCTCGGCCAAGTACTCCGTCCCCGTGGACAGGGTGCTGTCCCCCGACCTGGTCCGCCGGCTCATGTGGAGCCCGCCGAAGCCGGTCGACACGGCGTCGGTGGCGGAGGTGCTGCGCGCGGGCGGTGCCCGCCCCTGGCAGATCGAGCTCACCCTCGACGTCCTGACCGACGCCGCGGCGCGCTGACAACGCGCCTCAGCTCCAGGCGACCACCAGCACCGGCTTGTTGGTCGCTACGGCACGCGAGTTGAACTGCTGCCATGCGCCGGGACCGGTCTCGTCCTGGTCGCGGACGACGAAGCCGTTGCTGCCCGCGCTGTACATGCTCTGCACGAGCGAGGTGACCGACCAGTCGAGGTACTGGCTCGTGCTCGGTACGACGACGGTGGCCGCCGGGCCCAGGAGCGCCGGTTGGTTGCTCCAGCTGAGCCCGGCCTCGGTCCACGCCGCCACGGTCGGGTCGGCCCGGTAGGCGCCGAGCGTCCGACCGGTGATGGTGCTCTGGGCGTAGACCCGGAGCGTCGCCGTCATGGTGCAGCCGACGGGGATCGTCGGCAGCGCGGGGAACCGGACGAACATGCGGTGGATGGACCCGGCCTGCGGCGTCACCACCAGGTAGGTGGCGGTTCCCCCGCTGACGCTGGCCGGGCTGCCCTGGTCGACGTACGAGTCCCCGGTGGCGGTGAGCGTCGAACTGCCGGGGCTCGAGCAGAAGTCCGTCGCGGCGGTGATCTGGTTCCCGCCGTCGTTCGTGCTGCCGGTGAAGCTGCCGTTCACGGGGCTCTGGGACAGGGCGACGGTGGCGGACGCCGCGGCGGCGAGGGTCGCCGCGAGGGCAGCCCGACGGAACACCCGTCGTCGTCGCACGGTCACGAAACCCCTCCCCCGTCCGGTCCGTTTCTTATCGGCCGCGCGACGCCGCGGTTGAGCCCGACAGACGTTCTCGGGCCGTTATGCCACGCGCCCGGACCGCGAGTGTCGACTTGTCGTCGCTCCGGCGCCCCGGAGACGACGACAAGTCGACACTCGGCCGCTCTGCTCAGGCGGCGAGGACCGAACCCGTCTCCAGTAGCGACTTGAGGTCGCTGAGGATCCAGGCCCAGCCACCGCCCCCGCCCCCGCCCTGGTCCTCGTAGGCACCGGCGACAACGGCGGCCAGGCTGGGCGCGCCGGTGACGTCGTGGGTGACGGTCAGCCGGCTCACTCCCGGGGCCACCTCGGAGATCTCGTAGGTGAGCTGCGTGAACCCGTCGGCGGCGGCGTCCGGGCTCATGAGCATCCGGAAGGTCTGCACCAGCTTGCGCGGCGGGTGGGCCTCGAGGACCTCGCCGTCGACGACGACGTCGGGGATGCCGTAGCCCATCTCGTCGGAGACCTTGCGCATCTCCTCCGACGCCGTCGAGCGGTAGCTGCCCCCGGGACGCAGCTCGAAGAACTGCGGCGCCCCGTAGCCGTACCGCCCGTTCCACTCGGGGTCGGTGATCGCCTGCCAGACCTTCTCCGGGGTGACCTTGATGTAGACGCGGTAGACCTGCAGCGTCCGTTCCGCCTGCTGGGTCCGTTCGGTGTCGGTCGTGCTCATGACTGGCCCTCCAGCTCGTTCTTGAGGTCGACGAGCGCCGCGGCGTGGCGCTCGGTGTACTTGTCGATCCACCGGTCGTGGATCTGGCGGATGGGCACCGGGTTGAGGAAGTGCAACTTCTCCCGGCCCGACTTGCGCGAGACGACCAGCCCGGCCTCCTCGAGCACCCGCAGGTGCTTCATGACGCCGTACCGCGTCATCTCCAGCTGCGACTCCAGCTCGGAGAGCGTTCGCCCGTCACGCGCGAACAGCAGGTCGAGCAGGAACCGGCGCGTCGGATCGGCGAGCGCCTTGAACACTCGGTCGTCGTCCGTCACACCAGCAAGATAGGTGACCAAAAGGTCACATGTCAAGGCTCCGCGACGCGGTCGGCGACGTCCCGCAGCACCTCGGTCCACCGGACGTCGCCGTCCTCCCGGCCGAGCCGCACGACCACGACGTCGGTCGCCGGGTCGACGTACACGAACTGGCCGTGGTTCCCGGCGGCGTAGAAGCGGCCCTCCCGCTCGGTGTCGACCCACCACCAGTACTGGTAGTGCTCCGCCGGGTCCGCCGACGTGTCCCGCGCCGTCGCCTCCCGTATCCACTCGGCCGGCACCACCTGACGGCCGCCGACCCGCCCCTCGTGCGCGAACAGGTACCCGAAGCGGGCGTAGTCCCGGGGGACGGCGTTGACGCCGCTCTCCAGCTTCTCGAAGCCGCTGCGCTCGCTGTCCAGGCTCCAGGACGCGTCGGCCTCGGCGCCCATCGGCTGCCACAGGTGCCGGGCCATGTACTCGCTGACGCTGGTGCCGGTCGCCCGCTCCAGCACCAGGCCCATCAGCAGCGGGTTGAAGTTGTTGTAGTGCCAGCGCTCCCCCGGCGGGCCCGCGACCCGCGCGCTCAGTGCCTCCGCGCGCAGGTCGGGGGCGTAGTAGGTCGTGGTGTCGTCGCTCCACGGCAGCCCCTGCTCCTCGTAGGCCAGCCCGGACGACATGGTCACCAGCGAGCGCAGGGTGACCTCGGCGAAGCGCCGGTCCTGCTCGAGGAGTTCGGGCACGTACTCGGTGACCGGGTCATCGAGGCTGCCCAGCTCCCCGCGCTCCAGCGCGATGCCGACCAGCGTCGACAGGTAGGACTTCGCCACCGAGAAGGACGTGGACGGGCGGTCGGCCGCTCCCCCGTGCGCATACCGCTCCACCAGCAGCTCGTCGTCGCGGAGCACCAGGAATGCCGTCGTCGACGTCTGTCGCAGCAGGTCGTCGAGTTCGCGCTCGCCGTCGCCCACGCGGACGACGTCGAGGGTCCCCGCCGGCAGGTCGCCGGGGCGCAGGGCGAGCGTCTCGTCCCCCGCCTCGATCGGCCGGCTCGGGAAGCGGTCGATGTCGTCGACGTCCGCCTCGAACCACACCATCGCCCGCGCCATCGCCGAGGAGTCCAGCGAGGTCCGCGCCCACACCTCCAGCGCCGCCCCGAGGACGAGCACCGCCGCGACCAGCCCGACGAGGGCGCGTACCCACCGCCGTCGCCCGCGCGTGACCCGGAGGCCCAGCCAGCCGGCGAGCAGAGCGGCCGCGGGCACCAGCAGCAGCGTCGGCGTCACGCCGACATCCTGCGCCGCTCAGCGGCACGTGGCGGTGCGCCCGAACGGGCACGACGGGGAACGTGGTCCCTCAGGCGGGCATTCGCGGCAGGAGAATGCCCGCTCCAGGGACATCGTTCCCCGTCGCGGGGTCACGTCAGGCCTGGGCGCCGTCCACGGGCTGCTCGACGACGTGGTTGTCCGCGCGGTCGGTGAGCCCCGCCGTCCACTCGGCGATCCGCCGGGCGACGTCCTGCTCGGTCAGCCCGGCGTCGGCCAGGACCTGCGCGCGAGTGCCGTGCTCGAAGAACCGCTGCGGCAGCCCGACGGCCCGCACCGGGACGTCGCAGTCGCGGTCCTGCAGCGCCTGGGTGAGGGTCGTCCCCACTCCCCCGGCCCGGCCGCCGTCCTCGACGGTGACGACCAGCCGGTGCCCCGCCGCGAGGTCCACGAGCTCGGCCGACACGGGCAGCACCCACCGCGGGTCGACGACGGTCACCTCGATGCCGTGGTCCGCGGCCCGCTCGGCCACCGCGAGGCACATCGGGATCATCGCCCCGACGGCGACGAGCAGCACGTCGCGCCGGTCACCCCGGCGCAGCACGTCGACCGGGCCGCGCCGCTCCAGCGCCGGGATGTCGACCGGCGGGGCGCCCTTCGGGAACCGCACGACCGTGGGCCCGTCGGTGACGGCGACGGCCTCGCGCAGCGCCTCGCGCAGGGTCGCCTCGTCCCGCGGCGCGGCCAGCTGCAGCCCGGGCACCACCGACAGGATCGACATGTCCCACATGCCGTTGTGCGAGGCCCCGTCGGCGCCGGTCACGCCGGCCCGGTCGAGCACGACGGTCACCGGCTGCCGGTGCAGCGCGACGTCCATGAGCAGCTGGTCGAACGCCCGGTTGAGGAACGTCGAGTAGACGGCGACGACGGGGTGCAGCCCGCCCATCGCCAGGCCCGCGGCCGAGGTGAGCGCGTGCTGCTCGGCGATGCCGACGTCGAAGGTGCGCTCCGGATAGCGCTCGGCGAAGGCGGCGAGACCGGTCGGGTGCAGCATCGCGGCGGTGATCGCGACGACGTCGGCCCGCTCGGCGCCGATGCGCACCAGCTCGTCGGAGAAGGCCGCCGTCCAGTCGCGGGCCGCGGCGGTGGACGCGCCGCTGTCGGGGTCGAACACTCCGGTCGCGTGCCAGGCGTCGATCTGGTCGGTCTCGGCCGGCGGGTAGCCGAACCCCTTGGTGGTCACGGCGTGCACGATGACCGGCCCGCCGAACGACCGGGCCCGCCGCAGCGCCGACTCCATGGCCTTGATGTCGTGCCCGTCGACCGGTCCGACGTACTTCAGGCCGAGGTCCTCGAACATGCCCTGGGGCGAGAGGACGTCCTTGAGGCCCTTCTTGATCGCGTGCAGCGCGTCGTAGAGCGCCGTCCCCACGACCGGCGCCCGCTGCAGCGCCTGCCGGACGGCGTTGAGCGCCTCCTCGTAACCGGGCCGGAGCCGCAGCGTGGCCAGCGCGTCGGCCACCCCGCCGATCGTCGGCGAGTAGGAGCGCCCGTTGTCGTTCACCACGATGACGACCGGCCGGTCCTGGGCCGCCGCGATGTTGTTCAGCGCCTCCCAGGCCATGCCGCCGGTCAGAGCGCCGTCCCCGACGACGGCGACGACGGGACGCATGTCGCCGCGGACGGCGTAGGCCTTGGCCAGCCCGTCGGCGTAGGACAGCGACGTCGACGCGTGGCTGTTCTCGACCCAGTCGTGCTCGCTCTCGGAGCGGCTGGGGTAGCCGGAGATGCCGCCACGCTGGCGCAGGCGCTCGAAGCCCTCGACGCGGCCGGTGAGCATCTTGTGCACGTACGCCTGATGACCCGTGTCGAAGACGATCGGCTCGCGCGGGGAGTCGAACATCCGGTGCAGGGCGATGGTCAGCTCGACGCAGCCGAGGTTGGGCCCCAGGTGGCCACCGGTCCTCGCCACGCTGGTCACCAGCGCGTCGCGGATCTCCGCGGCGAGGGCAGGCAGCTGTTCGGGCCGGAGAGCTCGGAGATCTGCGGGATCCCTGAGCGATCGCAGGAGCGGCACGGCTCGACGGTGTCCTCTCGGTCGGCGGCACCTGCTCGGCGACGCAGGGGGCGCCGGCCAACTGTAACCGCGGTTACCGGGGGCTTCCGAGTGAGCGGACCATCCGGATGCAGCTCACATCGGTGCAGCGGCCGGCTCCGGCACCGGCCGGACCACCACACCGGACGGCCTGCGCAGCGCGGCCAGTGCCATGCCGAGCACCAGCAGGCCGATGAGCAGGTAGGCGGCCGGGACGCCGGCCAGCGCGGCGACGCCACCGGCCAGCACCGACCCCGCGCCCTCCAGGACGCCGACCGACGCCACCATCGTCGTGTTGATCTGGGCGGCCTGCGCGGGCGGCGAGTGTGCGATGAACGCGGTCTGGACGCCGAGCATCGCGACCGCCATCAGCCCGACGAGCACGTTCACGGTCACGAACGTCGCGGCCGACGGCGCCGACCAGACGACGGCGGCGCCCGTGATCAGCACGCCCCCCAGCGCCACCTGGGCCCGGAGGGTGCCGGACGCCGTGTCGAGGAGCGTCGTCCGCCCGACGAGCAGGTAGCCGATGACCCCGCCGAACGGCGACGCCGCCATCGCGACGGCCACCCACTCCCGCGGGACGGCGTCCGCGGCGAGGGTCTCCGGCAGCAGGCTGGCGACCATGCAGGTCCAGGCCACCGGAGCGAGCCGGCGCAGCGTCGGCTGGCCGAGGACCGCGCGGACGCCGTCGAGCGGGCGGGGGCGCACCTCGGCGGGCCGCTGGGCCACGACGGGCAGCGTGAGGAGCACTGCCGCCGCGACCACGAACGTGACGGCGTCGGCCAGGAGCGCCGGGCCGACGCCGACGGCCAGGCTGACCGCCGCGCCGCCGAGGATCCCGCCGACCTGGGCCCCTTGGTTGATCGACCCGCTGACGGCCAGCGCCGGGCCGCGGAGACCGGCGGGCACGGCCTCACCCAGCAGCGCGGCCTGCACGCCGTAGGAGGCGGTCCGGCAGGCGCCGAGCAGGGCCGACGCCACCAGCGCCGTCCAGAGGTTCGGCACCACGGCGGCGCAGCCCACGATCAGCGCACCCGCGGCGCTGAGGCCGGCCAGCGCCCGCCGGCGCGGCACCCGGTCCAGCAGGCCGGCGCCCCAGGTGGCCGTGGCGACCTTGAGCGCGGCGTGCGCGCCGTACACCGCCGCGGAGCCGAGGACCGAGCCGGTCGAGGTGTAGGCCAGCAGCACGAGCGCCGTGATGCCGACGAAGTCGCCGAGCTCGCTGATGCTCTGCGCCACGAGCAGCCGGGAGGTCACCCGGTCGCGGAGGACACCGCCGTAGCGGCTCACTCGACGCTTCCGCCCATCCGGTCGCTCACATCGGCCTCGTCTCGGTTCCCGCCGCGATCCCCACCGTCCGCGTTGGACTGATCACGGAGCGTACGGGTCGTCGGGCGACAGGTGAAGCGGAGAACACAGAGGGGTCCGGCGGTAACTGCACCGCCGGACCCCTCGATCGCACGCTCAGCCCCAGCTCACGCCACGCTTCGCCATCTCCCGCACCTCCCCAGCCGCCTCGCCCCGGCCCCGTGGACGGGAAGGTAGCGGCCGGCGGCACTCCGTGGTCGCTCCGCCACACGTGTCGCGCGGAACGGGCGGCGTGTCCCGATCCGGGCGCGTCGGACGCCCTCCCGAGGCCGGCTCGATCGACCGCTCAGAGCCGCGGCACCCAGCGCTCGCCACGGAGCGCTCCCCCCACGACCTCGATCCCCCGAGCCGCCGCGGACAGGCGCGTGCCCTCCCGCTCGTAGGCCACCATCGCCGCCTCGAGCGCCTCGGCGGGCAGCTGGTCGGCCAACTCGACGCGCACCGTGCGCCAGCCCCTGCGCGCGGCCTCCACACCGGCGGCCACGTGATCGGCGGCGAAGCGGGCCAGCAGGACCGGGTACCGGCGCAGCACCTCGTGCACCCGGTAGTCGGGCGGCACGAGGTCGAACAGCCAGGCCACCGCCGTCCGCTCCCAGTCGGGGGCGCCGGGCGGCCGCACCTCCTCCGGCCAGCCCGGCGGCACGGTCCTCTCCACCCGGCCAGTGTCGCGCGGCGCCTCCCGGAGCACGAGCCGGAATCGCACATGTGTTCGAACTGTGACGTCCGCCGGACTCCGGCGGACGCGAACCTCGGTGGGTGGCTCAGCCGACCTGGCGCTTGAGCCAGAACTGCTCGAAGCCCCAGGTGCCGGCGCCGCTGGAGTGGTAGCTGACCAGCTCCCAGCCCTCGGCGCCGAGGCGGTTGAGCACCGAACTGGTGTCGCCCTGCTGGCGTTCCGACTGGCCGCCGGGAAGCTTGACGCTGACACCGGCGCGCTGCGACTCGGCGTCGTTGGCGGTGATGACCGAGGCGTATTCCCACGTGGGCACCCCCAGACCGTAACGGGTGGCCGACATGCGGTCCGCCGGTCAGGGTCGGGCGGGGACCAGAAGGGCCACGCACTCGACGTGCGCGGTCATCGGGAAGGCGTCGAACGCGCGCAGGGCGGCCAGCCGGTAACCGGCCGCGCCGAAGGCGGCGACGTCGCGCGCCAGGGCGGCCGGGTCGCAGGCGACGTAGACGACGGCCCTGGCTCCCGTCCCGGCGAGCAGCCGGCTCACCGCGGGGCCCGCGCCGGCGCGCGGCGGGTCCAGGACGACGACGTCGGGGGCGGACCCCAGCTCGTCCAGGAGCTCGCCCAGCCCGGCCGGGTCGACCTCGCCCTGCCATACCTCGGCCTGCGGCAGTGCGGCGAGATTCGCGTCGGCCGCGGCGCACGCCGCCTCGTCCGACTCCACGCACACCACCCGCCCCTCGGCGCCCGCAGCCGGCGCGAGCGCGCCCCCGAACAGGCCCACCCCGGCGTAGAGGTCGAGCACGGTGTCCCCCGCACGCACCCCGGCGAGCCCGGCGACGGCGCCGACGAGCGCGTCGGCGGCCGCCGGGTGCACCTGCCAGAACCCGGTCCCCTCCACCTCCCAGTCCCGGCCGCCCGCGTGCCGCTCCGCCCGGGCCGACGGCTCCTCGGGTAGGTCCCCGCCGGGCCGGACGACCCGGCTCGACGTCGGATGCCCGCGCCGGTCCAGCCGCGTGGTGGTCACCGCGCCGGTGGAGTCGATCGAGACGTCGACGGCGCCGGCGCCCGGCCAGCGGCGGTCGAGCACGGCGTGAGCCGCGGGTTCGACGGTGATCGGGCAGTCGGCGAGGACGACGACCTCGTGCGAGCGGTGCCGCCGAAGCCCCGCGGCGCCGGACCGGTCGACGGCGAAGCGGGCCCGCGAGCGCCAGCGCAGCGGGCCGCCCGGCAGCTCCTCGACCGTCACGTCGACGTCCTCCAGCCCGGCGAGCCGGGCGAGCTGCTCGCGGACGACGGCCGCCTTGAGCCGCCGCTGCCCCTCCGGGGTCACGTGCTGCCAGTCGCATCCGCCGCACCGGCCGGGACCGCTGTACGGGCACGGCCGCTCCACCCGGTCGGGCGCCGCCTCGAGGACCTCGGTCGCGTCGGCACGGCAGAAGCCCGGGTGCCGGTCCTCCGTCACCCGCACCAGCACCCGCTCGCCGGGCAGCGTGTGGCGGACGAAGACGACCCGCCCCTCGTGGCGGGCGACGCAGTGACCCCCGTGGGCTACCGGGCCGACCTCGACCTCGAACTCCGCGCCCACCCAACCGAGGCCCCGGTGGCCGGGGGCCGCGGGGTCCTCAGCCATAGGGGGTCGCGTCAGCCTCGTCCTCGACCACACCGCGCCGCAGGTCGCCCGGGGCGGGGCCGCGCCGGCGCCCGTCGGCGTCGTCCCGGCCGATCGAGCTCTCCAGCTGCCAGGGCACGGTGGTGATCATGACGCCCGGCTGGAACTGCAGCCGGGCGCGCAGGCGCAGGGCGCTCTGGTTGTGCAGGACGTTCTCCCACCAGTGGCCGACGACGTACTGCGGCACGAAGACGACCACGATCTCGCGTGGGCTCTCGCGGCGGATGTCCTTCACGTAGTCGACGACCGGCCGGGTGATCTCCCGGTAGGGCGACTCGAGCACGGTGAGCGGCACCGGCAGGTCGTAGCGCTCCCAGTCCGACTGCAGCGACCGGGTCTCGGCGTCGTCCACGTTCACCGTCAACGCGGTGAGCACGTCGGGCCGGGTCGCTCGCGCGAATGCGAGCGCCCGAAGCGTCGGCTTGTGCACCTTGGAGACCAGCACGATCGCGTGCACCTTGCTGGGCAGCATGCGGGCGTCGGTGTCGGGAATCAGCTGCCCGGCGACGTTCGAGTAGTGCCGGTTGATCGCCTTCATCAGGCCGAACAGGATCGGCATCGCGAGCAGCACGAGCCAGGCGCCGTGGGTGAACTTGGTGATCACGATGATCACCAGCACGACGCTGGTCAGCGAGCCGCCGATCGTGTTGATGATCTGGGACCGGCGCATCTGCCGGCGCGCCTGCGGGTCGCGCTCGATGCGCATCTCGCGGTTCCAGTGCCGGACCATGCCCCACTGGCCGATGCTGAAGCTGGTGAACACCCCGATGATGTAGAGCTGGATCAGCCGGGTGACGTCGGCGTCGAAGGCGTAGATCAGCAGGCAGGCGAAGCCGGCGAGCAGCAGGATGCCGTTGCTGTACACCAGCTTGTCGCCCCGGGTGTGCAGCTGCCGCGGCAGGAAGCGGTCCTGGGCGAGAACCGAGCCGAGCAGCGGGAACCCGTTGAACGCCGTGTTGGCCGCCAGGACGAGGACCAGCGCGGTGGCGGTCTGGATGTAGAAGAAGCCGACCGAGCCGTCGCCGCCGAAGGTCGCGGCCGCGAGCTGCGCGATGACGGTGCGCTGGGGAGCGGTCTCGCAGTCGGGGAACCCCTGGAGGTCGCAGGCGTTCAGCGGGTCGACGTAGTGCACGTGCGCGAGCAGCGCCAGCGCCGTCACGCCGGCGAACATGGTGGCCGCGATGCCGCCTAGCAGCGTCAGCGTGATGGCGGCGTTGCGGCTCTTCGGCGGCTTGAACGCCGGGACGCCGTTGGCGACGGCCTCGATGCCGGTCAGCGCGGTGGTGCCCGACGCGAACGCCCGCAGCGCGAAGAACAGCAGCGCCAGACCGGTCAGGTTCGTGTGACCGGGGTCGGGGGTGATCCCGTACTGCGCGCTCTCGGCGACGATCGGCGTACCGAAGAACTGCCGGACCAGCCCCGTCGCGATCATGACCATGATGCCGGTGGCGAACAGGTAGGTCGGGACGGCGAACGTCTTCCCGGACTCCCGGAGGCCGCGCAGGTTCGCCGCGGCCAGGAGCGCCACGAGGCCGATGGCGATCAGCACCCGGTGCTGGTTGAGCGACGGGAACGCCGAGATGATGTTGTCCGTGCCCGAGGAGACCGACACCGCGACGGTCAGCACGTAGTCGGTGAGCAGCGCACTGGCCACCACGAGCGCAGCGAACTGACCGTGGTTCCTCATGGCGACCTCGTAGTCGCCGCCCCCGGACGGGTAGGCGTGCACCACCTGCCGGTAGGAGAGCACCACGGTGATCAGCAGCACCACCACGCCCACCGCGAGCCAGGGCGCGAGGTAGAGGTACGCCACCCCGCCGAGCGTGAGGATGATCAGGATCTCCTGGGTGGCGTAGGCCACCGAGGACAGCGCGTCACTGGCGAAGATGGGCAGCGCGAGCCGCTTGGGCAGCAGTGACTCACCCATCCGGTCGCTGCGAACCGGCCGGCCGAGGACGAGCCGCTTCGGGAGTTGTCCGAGGTCGGACAGGCTGGGCACGTCGGCGATCGTACGGACGCCCGGAGGACGGCCGCCCGCGCCGGGCCGCGCAGCCTCCGGACGAGGGCTCGGGGGCTCGTGTCCCGGCCGTCGGCGCGGTGCGGCGCGACGGCCGGGTGTAGCTTCGCGCCGGTATGCGCGGGCGGGCGGCGCCGGCGCGGAGGAGTTTCCGGGAGTTCTTCGTGCACGTGGTCGTGATGGGCTGCGGACGCGTCGGCTCCGCGATCGCCCGCCGGCTCGAGGAGGTCGGGCACAGCGTCGCGGTGATCGACCAGGACCCCGAGGCGTTCCGGCGGCTGGGCCCCGACTTCGCCGGCCGGCAGATCACCGGCCTCGGCTTCGACCGGCAGACCCTCCTGGACGCCGGCGTCGACTCCGCGGGCGCCTTCGCCGCCGTGAGCAGCGGCGACAACTCCAACATCATCAGCGCCCGGGTGGCCCGCGAGACGTTCGGCGTCCAGCACGTCGTCGCCCGCATCTACGACTCGAAGCGGGCCGAGGTCTACGAGCGCATGGGCATCCCGAGCGTCGCGACCGTGCCCTGGACGGTGAACCGGCTGCTGCGGGAACTGCTCTCGGTCAAGGTGAGCGAGCTCTGGCGCGAGCCGACCGGCAAGGTGCTGCTCATGCGGATCACCGTCACAGAGGGCTGGGTCGGGAAGAAGCTGTCCCAGCTCGAGAGCGCCTCCGGCGCGCGGGCGGCGTGGCTGGTCCGGTTCGGCGACGCCCAGCTGCCGACGTCGGGCACCGTCCTCCAGGACGGCGACCAGCTCGTCGTGGCCGTCACCGACGAGATCACCGCCCGGGTGCACGAGGTCGTGGAGCAGGGCCACCAGGCAGGGGGGCACTGATGCGGGTCGCCATCGTGGGCGCCGGAGCCGTCGGCCGGTCGATCGCCGGCGAGCTCCTCGGCAACGGCCACGCCGTCATGCTCATCGAGAAGGAGGCGCGCAAGGTGCGCACCCGCGCGGTGCCCGGCGCCGAATGGGTGCAGGCCGACGCCTGCGAGGTCAGCTCCCTCGAGGAGGCGCAGCTGGCCACCTGCGACGTCGTCGTCGCGGCCACCGGTGACGACAAGGCCAATCTCGTCGTCTCGCTGCTGGCCAAGACCGAGTTCGCCGTCAACCGCGTCGTCGCCCGGGTGAAGGACCCCCGCAACGAGTGGCTCTACACCGAGGCGTGGGGCGTCGACGTCGCCGTCTCCACCCCCCGGGTGCTCGCCGCGCTCGTCGAGGAGGCCGTGACCGTCGGCGACGTCGTCCGCCTGATGAGCTTCCGCAAGGGCGCGGCCAACCTGGTCGAGATCACCCTGTCCGAGGACACGCCCTGGGTCGGCAAGCCGCTGCGCGAGGTGCCGCTGCCGCGGGAGACCGTGCTCACCGCCGTCCTGCGCGGCGAGCGGGTCATCACCCCGACCCCGGACGAGCCGCTCGAGGCCGGCGACGAGCTGCTGTTCGTCACGCACGCCGAGGTCGAGGACCAGCTGAAGTCGGTGCTGGCACCCGAGAGCGCCGGACGCCCCTAGGACCACGCTCAGGCCGCCGGCTGCTCCGGCGCCGCCGGGGGCGCGGCCTCCCCGGGTTCCTGGGGACAGCGGTGGCGGTGCAGGCGCGACACCACCCAGAGCGTCACGACGACGTCGACGGCGGAGAGCGGGAGCCCGAGCACGATCGACATGGTGCCGAGCAGCCCCACCTCGTTGGCCTGGTAGAGCAGGCCCTGGACGAGCACACGGAGCAGGAACGTCGCGCCCCAGAGCACGGTCAGCCAGCTGTAGGCGCGCAGCATGCGGGGGTCCTCCCGCCAGTGCCGCTCCGGCTCCGGGTCGGGGTCCTGCCGGCTCGGGAGGTCCGTCGCCCGGTGCAGGCCGGTGCGCGCGCGGTCGATGCGGCTGCGCAACCCCGGCAGGGAGTGCGAGGCCATCGCCCCGAGGTGGCTGGGGGCGAGGAACTCGGCGATCACCCCGATCAGGGGCCGGCGCAGGGCGATCGACCCCAGCAGGACCACGCCGATGGCCGCGTTGCGGACGATGCCGAGGACGAAGAAGTCGCGCGCCTGACCGGAGGCGGCGGCGATCGCCACCGCGATGCCGACGCCGAACAGCCCACTGAACGCCTGCTGGACGCTCTCCCGGCGGACCAGCCGGAACAGGAAGATCAGCAGGGAGGCGCCGAGCGCCGCCCAGATGCCGGTGCGCAGCCCGTCGACGGAGTTGGCCACGATGAACGCGAGCGTCGGCACGGTGGCGTCGACCATGCCGCGCCAGCCGCCCAGCTGCTCGATCACCAGGTGGCGGTCGAAGGTGAGGGGCGCGTCGCCGGCCCCCGTCGGCGCCCTGCCGCCTGCGGGCCGCTCCTCGGCTGCCTTTCCCACGATCTCCCCCGGTCCTCGGTCGCCCGGGGCTCCCCCGGCGGTCGCTCCGTCGGCGGCGATCAGCCGGAGCCCAGCTCGTACCAGGGGTTGTACATGACGCGTTTGCCGTCGAAGGCGGCGAACCGGCCGCGGGCGGTCACCGTGCGGCCGGGCTCGATGCCCGGGATCCGGCGCCGGCCGAGCCACACCAGCGTCAGCGACCCGGAACCGTCGAACAGCTCGGCCTCGAGCGTCGGAACGGTCTCGCGCGGCGTGTAGACGACGGACTTCAGCCGGCCGGTGACCTGGACGACCTCGCCCTTGCGGCACGAGCTGACCGGCTCGCAGCCGGCGCTCATCGCCTCCGCCCGCAACTCCTCGGCGTCGATCGCGGAGTCGTCGGCGGTGAGGCGCTGCAGAGTGCGCGACAGCCAGCCGGTGGGACGGGTCTCGGTCACGGTCCCAGGGTAGTGCGAGTGGGGCCGGCCGCGCGGCCTCGCCCCATCCAATCGCGCACGATGCGCCAGGCCTCCGACGCCGGGTCGATCACCGTCATGTGGTCGCCCGGGACGACGCGCACCTCCACCGCGTCCCCCGCCGCCGCCGCGGCGGCGTACACCTCGCTCTGCTCGACGGGGACGACGGTGTCCGCCGCGCCGTGGACGCACAGCACCCGCACGCCGGTCGGCAGCAAGCGCACCGGGTCGGCGGTCCACCAGTCCTCCAGCGGGTCCCGCCGGCCGGCGCCCAGGAACTCGCGCACCGCCCCGTTCCCCAGGTTCTGCGCGGCTGCCAGCCGCAGGTCCAGGACGCCGGCCTGGAGGACGGCGGCGGTCACCCGGACCCGGGGCGCGGCGCCCGGCGCACCCTCGGGCAGCCGCCCCCGTCCCGCCGCCCAGGCGGCGAGATGGCCGCCCGCCGAGTGGCCGATCACGGTGACGTCGGCCAGGTCGAGCCGGTCGGCCCCGGGGAGGTCGGCGAGGAGGTCCAGGGCGGCGGCGACGTCCTCCAGGGTCTGCGGCCAGCCCCCGCCGTCCCCCACCCGCCGGTACTCCACCGCGACGGCGGCGATGCCGGCGGCGGCCAGGTCGGCGGCGAGGGGCCGGGCCAGGTCGACGCCGTAGGCGGCGCGCCAGAAACCGCCGTGCAGGACCACCGCGACCGGCGCCGGCCCGGGCGGCCCGGGGACGGTCAGCTCGAGGAACTGGTCGGACCGGGGCCCGTAGCGGTAGGGCTCGGGGGTCACGCGCCGGAGGCGGGCGCGGGACCGGCGGGCCCGCCGGCGGCCTGCTGCTGGCGGGCGAGCTGCGCCGCGGCCTGCGGCGGGAGCGTCAGCGGCAGCTGCTCGCGCACCGGCATCGGCTCGTTCCCCCGGACGACCACGACCCCGCCGAAGGCCTCCTCCAGGGCGGCCGCTGCCTCGGCGCTCTCCGCCGCGGGGCCGCTGATCATGCCCCGCAGGAACCAGCGGGGACCGTCGACGCCCAGGAAGCGGACGGGCCGGCGGACCGACGGACCGGGTGTGGTCTGCCCGGCCTGCGGCGGGGACGGCGCCATGATCGTGCCGGCCAGCTCGGTGCCGAAGGGGCCCTCGACCTCCTTCAGCGACCCGCCCTGGCCGGAGGCGCTGGTCGCGAGGTCGGCGCGGATGCTCTCCCAGATGCCCCCGGCTCGGGGCGCGGCGAAGGCCGACACCTGGAGCAGCGAGTCCCCCGCCCGCAGCGTCGCCCCGATGACCTTCTGCTGGGCGTTGAGCTCCACCCGCAGGTCCATGCCGGCAAGGGCCGGGAGGCGGATCGAGCCGAGGTCGATCCGGGCGACGCCGTCGTCGGGGACGTCCGCCTCGTCCCAGGGGCCCTCGGTCGCCTCGACCTCCCGCTCCCGGTGCTGCGGCTCCGGGGGCACCCCGCGCTCGCGCAGACTGCGCTCGATCCGGTTGCGCCGTCGTCCGATCGGCATGTCAGGCCCGCCCCTCGAGAACAACTGCCTCGTCTGCGGCGTCGCCCGCCCCGTGGCCGCCGGTGGAGCCGTGACCGCCGGCGCCGCGCTCGGTGTCGGGCAGCTCGTCGACCGGGACGAAGCGGGCGCGCACCACCGGCTGCACCACGAGCTGGGCGATCCGG
This sequence comes from Blastococcus sp., assembly GCA_035296685.1. Classification (GTDB taxonomy): domain Bacteria; phylum Actinomycetota; class Actinomycetes; order Mycobacteriales; family Geodermatophilaceae; genus Blastococcus_B. The sequence continues at coordinate 9,744 of DATHAK010000025.1, read as the reverse complement.
TCGCCACGCTGCAGCCGCAGCGGCGTCGTCGGGTCGAGGTTGATCAGGTTCACCTTGATCTCCCCCCGGTAGCCGGCGTCGATGGTGCCAGGCGCGTTGACCAGGCTGAGCCCGAGCCGGTGCGCCAGCCCGGAGCGGGGGTGGACGAAACCGGCGTACCCGTCGGGGATCGCGACCGCGACCCCGGTGCCCACCAGGGCCCGCTGGAAGGGCGCGAGCTCGACGTCCTCGGCGAGGGAGAGGTCCGCGCCGGCGTCGCCGGCGAGTGCGTAGCGGGGCGGTGTCCCGTGGGGCGTGGTCAGCCGGACCGGCACGTCCAGCTCGGGGAGATCGGGCACGACGGCGAATCTAGCCGCGCCCATGGGGCGCCTGCTCGCGGCTGTCCCGGCGACGGTGTCAGGAGCCCGGGTCGACCGGCGGAGCGGCCCGCAGGTCGGCCAGGACCCGGTCGGCCAGGTTCTCCGTCGCGCGGCGGTTGATCCGCCCGGCGAACGCCGCGCCGATCAGGAACGGAGCGGCACTGGGGACGGCACCGGCCAGCCGCCGGGTCATCCGGCGGCTCAGCGCACGCAGACCCGCGACGCCGAGCAGCGAGCCCAGCCCGGGCGCGCCCGCGCCCGCGCCGTCGACGGAGCGCTGCGCCGACCAGCTCGCGAGGTAGGCGGCCGCGCGGGCCCGGGCGTCGCCGGTCGCGGGCCGTCCGTGCAGCTCGTGCAGCTCGCCGATCAGCACGACCTCGACACCCGCCGTGAGCACTGTCTCCGCGCCGAGTTCCAGGGGCAGGGCGAGGAGCGACGCCGGGGCGAACCAGGAGGCGGCCGTGAGCCCGCCGGTGGCCGCGCCGATCCCGGAGGTGATGCGCGCGGCACGGGCGACCAGCTCGTCCGCGACCTCGCGGTCCCCCGCGCCGGGATAGGCGGCCCGCAGCCGGGCGGCGTCCCGGATCGGGAGCCGGGGCGCCGCCGCGGACAAGAGGTCGCCCAGGAGCGCGCCCGGAGTGCGGTCGTTCCCCGCCTCGGCGCCGGGCGCGGACGCCGTGGGGGGTGGCGCCCCGCCCGTGCCCGGGGCGAACGCGGCGCCGACCGCCGAGGCGACCGCGCCGACGACGTCCCGCAGGCCGCTGGCCGCGGACGCCCGGGGCCCCGCCGCCTGCCCGGCGTCCCCGGCCGGGGCCTCCGCCCGGCCGGGAACCCCCAGGAGTCCCCCGACGGCGTCGGCCAGGGCGCGGGCGGCCCGCGCCAGGCCGGTGTCCTCCACCGGTACGGGCGGGGAGGGCACCGGGCGCGGCGGCGGCACGTCCCGCGGCGCACCGGTGCGCGAGCCGTCCCCGGTCATCGGTCCCCTTCCGTCGGCCACCTCGTCGACAGTGATTCCGGGACTATGCGCAGTCGCGGCAGAACAGCTGGTCGCCGCGCGTGGAGGCGAGGCGGCTGCGGTGCTGGACGAGGAAGCACCGGGAACAGGTGAACTCGTCCTCCTGCTTGGGGAGCACGCGGACGGTCAGCTCCTCGCCCGACAGGTCGGCGCCGGGGAGCTCGAGGTTCTCGTTGAAGTCGGTCTCGTCGACGTCGACCGACGCGGACTGCGCCTCGGCCCGGCGGGCCTTGAGCTCCTCGAGCGAGTCCTCGCCGAGCTCGTCGGCCTCGTTGCGGCGCGGGGCGTCGTAGTCGGTGGCCATGGGTGCCTTCCTCTGGGGTTCGGCGCGGGCATCGTGCCCGCTCGTCTGACCTCGGCGCGGGGTGTGCGCCGGGGTCCGGCCGGCCGCGGTGGCGGCCGGTTGGCTTCCGGGTCGGTCCTCGTGTCGCCGTCCCGGTGGACGGCGGCGGCAAAGGACCGACTGCCCCCCAACGCCGTGCGGTCGCCGTTTGTGCCCGTCTCGGGAGAGAGATCGCAATCGGTGCCGATCCGGGCGCCGGGGGCGGCGGAGCGCCAGAGGTTACCCTGCCGCCGTGTCGACTCCCGTGGGTGCTGATCCGACCGTCGTGGGGCCCTATCTGGCCGGAGCTCTGGGGGACGAGCGCTGGCGCTCGGTCGACGTCGAGCTCATCGCCGCGGGCATGTCCAACCTCACCTACGTGGTGACGCCGCAGGGCGGTTCCGCCGACGACGCGGTCATCCTCCGGCGCCCGCCCACGGGCGCCGTGCTGGCCACCGCGCACGACATGGCGCGCGAGCACCGGGTCATCTCCGCCCTCGGACGGACCCCCGTCCCCGTGCCCCGGACCCTCCACCTGTGCACCGACGAGTCGGTGCTCGGCGCGCCGTTCTACGTCATGGAGCGCGTGGCCGGCATCCACGTGGTCCGCGAGTTCCCGCCCGGCTACGCGGACAGGCCGGAGGACCGCCGCGAGGTCGGCAACGGCCTCGTCGACGTGCTGGCCGACCTGCACACGGTCGACTACGAGGCCGTGGGCCTGGCCGAGTTCGGCCGGCCCGAGGGCTTCGCCGCCCGGCAGGTGCGCCGCTGGACCAAGCAGTGGGACGCGACGCGCGACCGCGACCGGCCCGACCTCGACGCCCTGGCCGCCCGTCTCGCCGAGACCGTGCCGGCCACCCAGCGGTCGAGCATCGTGCACGGCGACTACCGGCTGGACAACTGCCTGCTGGACCCGGAGACCCCGGGACGGATCCGCGCGGTGCTCGACTGGGAGATGTCGACGCTGGGCGACCCGCTCACCGACATCGGCATGATGTTCGTCTACTGGCCCGAGGCCGGCGAGGAGCGCGCGTCGACCCTCAGCCCGGCGACGACGCTGCCCGGCTTCCCGACCCGACGCGAGGTCGCGGAGCGCTACGCCGAGCGCACCGGCGCGGACCTGTCCGACCTGAACTGGTACGTCGGCTTCGCGTTCTTCAAGTTCGCCGCGATCATCGCCGGGATCGTCGCCCGGTCCGCCGCCGGCGCCATGGCCGGCAAGGACATCAGCGGCTACGCCGAGCGCATCGGCCCCTCGGTCGAGCTGGGACGCGCCGCACTGGACGACGATGCGATCTAGGGCTCCTTCCCGGCCCTAAACTCCTGGCGACACAGGACCGGACCGGACGGGGCGCAGCCTCCCGCCGGTTCTCGCCGAGGAGAGTGACCGTGACGCTGCGTACCGAACGCCCCCCGGTGCGTCCCCGCAGCGGCCGCCGTCCGCTCCCCCCGCTGATCTTCCTGCTCGTGCTGGCCCTCGCCGCGCTGGGCGTCTGGTGGAACGTCCTGCGGCAGGAGAAGCAGGCGACGCAGGAGCAGGCCGAGGCGTGCGCCACCGTCGAGGCGGCACCGCCGTCCCTGGAGCCGGCCGCCATCACGCTGCGCGTCTTCAACGCCACCGACACCGCCGGTCTGGCGCAGAGCGTGGCCACCGACCTGCAGGGCCGCGGCTTCGCCGTCGAGGAGATCGCCAACGACCCCAGCGGCCGCGAGGTCACCGGCGTCGGGGAGCTCCGGCACGGCCCGCTCGGTACCGGCGCGGCCGAGTACGTGCGGCTGTACCTGCCGACCGCCGGCGACTTCCCCGACACCCGCGCCACCGAGGTGGTCGACGTCGTGATCGGCCCGGAGTTCACCGCGCTGGCCACCGCCGAGGAGGTCGCGGCGGCCCTGGCCCCCGCGTCCAGCGCCGCGGCGGCCTGCTGACAGACCCGACTAGGCGTCGTGCAGTTCCTCGAGCATCTCGAGGAAGGCGTCGGCGACCGACGCCGCCGACGCGACCGCCATCGGCTGCGCGAAGGGCTGTCCGCCCAGACCGGTCAGCACCACGCCGGCCTCGGCCGCGACCAGCGCCCCCGCCGCGTAGTCCCAGCGGTTGAGGTGGAGCTCGTAGTAGGCGTCCACCCGGCCCGCGGCCACCGAGCAGAGATCCAGCGCGGCGCTGCCGTACCGCCGGATGTCGCGCACCCGGGGCAGCAGGTGGGCCACAACCGCGGCCTGCGCGCGCCGCTGCTCCACCTGGTAGCCGAACCCCGTGGCCACCAGCGTCTGCTCCAGTGACACCGGGGCGCTGCCCCCGAGGCGCAGCGGTGGCCGACCCGGGGTGTGCAGGTGCGCCCCGCCGCCGGACGTCGCGGTGAACAGCTCGTCGGTGGCGACGTTGAGCACCGCACCCGCCCGCACCTCGCCGTCGACCTCGGCGGCGATGGACACCGCGTACGCCGGCAGTCCGTAGAGGAAGTTGACCGTCCCGTCGATCGGGTCGACCACCCACCGCACGCCGCTGGTGCCCTCCCGGGACGCGCCCTCCTCACCGAGCAGTCCGTCGTCCGGTCGGGCCTCGAGCAGCCGGGACGCGATCAGCCGCTCGCTGGCGGTGTCGACCGCGGTGACGACGTCGACCGAACTCGACTTCACGTCGACGGTGTAGGCCCCGGCCCGCCCGTCGGCCACCAGCCGGCCCGCCTCCCGGGCGGTGGCGACCGCGAGATCGAGCAGCGCGGCGGGGTCGGAGGAGGGCGTCACGGCGCAATCCTCCCGCAGGGGGACACGCGCCCGACGGCGGCTCACTACCCTGTCCGCGTGCAGGGCTTCGGCGTGGACATCGGCGGCAGTGGCATCAAGGGATGCCTGGTCGACCTCGAGCAGGGCCAGCTCGTCGGGGAGCGGGTGCGACTGGAGACCCCGCAGCCCTCGCTGCCGGAGCCGGTCTACGACACGGTCGCCCAGATCGTGAACTCCTTCGACTGGACCGGCCGGGTCGGCGTCACCTTCCCCGGCGTCATGAAGGACGGCGTCGCCTACACCGCGGCGAACGTCGACAAGAGCTGGATCGGCACCGACATCGACGCGGGGCTCGACGCGCGCATCCCGGGCACCGTCGAGACCCTCAACGACGCCGACGCCGCCGGGATCGCCGAGATGCGCTTCGGGGCGGGGCGGGGACGCGACGGCGTCGTCCTCATGCTGACCTTCGGCACCGGCATCGGCAGTGCCCTGTTCCTCGACGGTCACCTGGTGCCCAACACCGAGTTCGGCCACATCCAGGTCGACGGCCACGACGGCGAGCGCAAGGCCTCGGCGGCCGCGCGGGAACGCGAGGACCTCAGCTACCCCGACTGGGCGAAGCGCGTCGACCGGTACCTGGAGGTGCTGGAGGCCGGCCTCTGGCTCGACCTGATCATCGTCGGCGGCGGGGTGAGCAAGAAGGCGCACAAGTGGGTGCCGCTGCTGTCCACGCGCACCCCTGTGGTGCCCGCCGAGCTGCAGAACGACGCCGGGATCGTCGGGGCGGCGCTGGCGGCCGCGGAGCAGGTCGATCCCTGAGGCGTCCCGCGAGCGCCCAGAACGGGTGAGGGCGGAGTGACCGGTGGGGCTGCGCACTTCAGCCCGGGGCCGTTACGGCCGATGCACAGCGCAGTGTGATCCCCGCCCGGACCACCGCCAACTCCTCGTCGGAGCGAGGACGGCGGATCCGCGACGGTGGATTCGCCCGTACACGTCGTTACAATGAGGAAGCCCCAGCCCGTCGCCCTCCAGCCGGGAGGGATCCCCAGCCCGTTCCGCGGTGAAACGCCGCGCCGGTCTGCCGGGTCCATCCGCCGCCGGGACGACGATCGGGGCCGCTGCCCGGAGAGACCAGACGGTCCCTCGGGGAACGAACCCAGCACGGGAAGGAACCCTGAGTGCCCGCCGATCAGCCAGCACCGGAAGCACCCTCCGCGAGCACCGCAAGGGGCTCGAAGACGGTCGCCACCGGTACCCGGGCTCCCCGCACCAGTGCCGCGGCCGCCAAGACGGCCAAGACGGTGACGGCGACGACCGACGCGGCTCCGGCCGCCCGGAAGAAGGCACCGGCCAAGACGGCCGCCAAGGGCACCCGCACCAAGCCCACCATCGCCCCGTCGCCCGGCGCCGGTGAGGGCACCGTGCTGACCGCGGTCGCCAACGACGACTCCGCCGTCGCGGTGATCGACGCCGGCACCGAAGGTCTCAAGCTCGACGAGACGGTCGTGGCCGGTCCCGACGGTCCCGCCGTCGAGGCCGTCGCCGCCGAGGAGGAGGCGCCCGAGGGCGCCGACTTCGAGTGGGACGACGAGGAGGAGTCCGAGGCTCTCCGCCAGGCCCGCAAGGACGCCGAGCTCACCGCGTCGGCCGACTCCGTCCGCGCCTACCTCAAGCAGATCGGCAAGGTCGCGCTGCTCAACGCCGAGGAGGAGGTCGACCTCGCCAAGCGCATCGAGGCCGGTCTCTACGGCGCCGAGCGCCTCCGCCAGGTCGAGGAGGAGGGCCAGAAGATCTCGCCGCAGATGCGCCGCGACCTCAACTGGATCGTCCGCGACGGCGAGCGCGCCAAGAACCACCTGCTCGAGGCCAACCTGCGCCTGGTGGTCTCCCTGGCCAAGCGCTACACCGGCCGCGGCATGGCGTTCCTGGACCTGATCCAGGAGGGCAACCTGGGCCTGATCCGCGCCGTCGAGAAGTTCGACTACACCAAGGGCTACAAGTTCTCCACGTACGCCACCTGGTGGATCCGGCAGGCCATCACCCGCGCCATGGCCGACCAGGCCCGCACCATCCGCATCCCGGTGCACATGGTCGAGGTCATCAACAAGCTCGGCCGCATCCAGCGCGAGCTGCTCCAGGACCTGGGCCGCGAGCCCACCCCGGAAGAGCTGGCCAAGGAGATGGACATCACCCCGGACAAGGTGCTGGAGATCCAGCAGTACGCCCGGGAGCCGATCAGCCTCGACCAGACGATCGGTGACGAGGGCGACAGCCAGCTCGGCGACTTCATCGAGGACTCGGAGGCCGTCGTCGCCGTCGACGCGGTGAGCTTCACCCTCATGCAGGACCAGCTCACCAGCGTGCTGCAGACCCTCTCCGAGCGGGAGGCCGGCGTCGTCCGGCTGCGGTTCGGCCTGACCGACGGCCAGCCGCGCACGCTGGACGAGATCGGCCAGGTCTACGGGGTCACCCGTGAGCGGATCCGGCAGATCGAGTCCAAGACCATGTCGAAGCTGCGCCACCCCAGCCGCTCCCAGGTCCTGCGGGATTACCTGGACTGAGCACATCGCGACCCTCCGGGCCGCACCGCGGCCACGTGCCGTCCCCCGGCTCCGCTGAGCCGCTGAGCCGCTTAGCCGCTGAGCCGCTGAGCCGCTGCGTCACGCCTGCGCGGACCCCTCCGGGGCCCACTCGGCGCGACCTGCCGTGCGTACGTCTCGCTCCTCGGTGTGACCTCGGTCGCACTTTCTCCCTCGTGCGGAGGACTTCGGCGGGCCGAACGGGTGACGGCCGGTGTGCGCGGTCACCTGTCGGGTAGACGGCGTAGCGTGGGTGTCGTCAAGACAGCAGTGGACCCACGGTCGGCCGGCACCCCGCCGGTCGGCAGACGACGACCAAGCACGAGCACCATCCGGTTCCACCCAGTGACGTCCCCTGCTGAACCCGTGCCACCAGATGCCCCAAGGGTCACGGACTCATCTCTTTCGGCGAGTCTGCGGCTATCGGGGATCGGAACGGGAACATGAGGGGTCATCCTGGCGCTGTGCAGGTGGCCGATCCGCAGTCGCGGGTCCGTGCGGTAGAGAGCGAGTGATGAGCCAGATGACCCAGACGCTGACGACGACCCCGCCCACCGATGACCTCGTGATCCCTTTCCACTGCGACCGCTGTGGGGCTCTGGCCAAGGTACGGGTCGTTCTCGCGAGCGGCAGCGATCTCGTCTTCTGCGGGCACCACGCTCGCGAGTACGAAAGCAAGCTGCGCGACATCGCGGTCGACATCATCGACACGGACGGCGACCAGCGCGTTACTGCGTGACGAAGGGGATAGCCTCTCGTCCGCGATGACAGCTTCACCCGACGACGCCGCCGCGTCCTCCTCTCCGCCACGCGCGGACGGAGGGCCGGCGGCTCCGTTGTTCCCGGGGGACCCCGGTCGACGGCGACCGGAGGACACCCGAATGCCCCAGCAGCCCACCACGTCCGACGACACCGTGCGCCAGGAACCGGTGCGTACCGACGTGACCGACGAGACCGTCCGCATGCGCGGGGACGGCCACGGTGGGCGCCCGGCCCCCGCCGCCGCCCATCCCTCCCAGCCCTCCGCGGAGGTCGACGACACCCGTCCGGTCACCCGCGACTGGCTGATGGGGGCACCCGACGCCAACCGGGGCGAGGCGGCGGCACAGACCGGGACGCAGACCGGGACGCAGACCGAGACGCGGACCGAGACCCAGAGCGTCCCGGAGTCCGCGCCGGAGGACGACGACTGGCAGACCCAGGCCTTCGACCGGAGCGCCCCCGCCGCGTCCCCCGTCGAGGCCCCAGATGCCACCCAGGCCCTCGACCGCCCCGACGACCGTTCCGCATCCCCCTCCGTCGACGTCTCCGAGGGCAGCCGGGGCGCCGGCTCCGACGTCCCGGGCGGACCGCCGCCCGGGGACGAGCCGCCCGGTCGCCCGCGCGGTCCGTGGTGGCGGCGCCGCGCGGTCCTGGCGCCCGTGGGAGCGGTGGCCCTCCTGGGCGCGGTTTACGGCGTCGACCTGCTCGTCGCCTCGGGTGACGTGCCACGGAACACCGTCGTCGCCGGGGTGGACATCGGCGGTCTGTCGCCGGCCGCCGCGGCCTCGGCCCTCGAGGAGCAGCTGGCCCCGCGGGTGGTCGCCGACCACACCGTGGTCGCCGACGACGTCCAGGCGCCGCTCTCCCCCGCCACCGCCGGCATCACCCTGAACGTCGACGGCACCGTGGACGTCGCTGACGACCAGCCGCTCAACCCGTGGACCCGGCTCGTCTCGCTGTTCAGCGAGCGCGAGGTCGACCCGGTCATCACCGGCGAGGACACCGCCCTCAACGCGCAGATCGAGAGCATCGCGCTGCAGGTCGACCGCGCTCCGATCGACGCCACGATCGCCATCGAGGGCACGGCCGCCGGCGTGGCGCCCGCCGCCGACGGCCGGGCGCTGGACCGCGAGGGCGCGGCGGAGGCCATCACCGCAGCGCTCGCCCGGGGTGGCGACCCGGCGACGCCGATCGAGCTCCCCGTCGACGTGACCGAGGTGCGGGTCGACGACGCCGAGGCGCAGCGCGTCCTGGACGAGACCGTCACCCCCGCACTGTCGGCGCCGGTGACCATCCAGGGCTCGGACGGCACGACGGCCGAGGTGTCCGAGGAGGCGATCGCCGCATCGCTCACCTTCACGCCCCAGGACGACGGCCAGCTGACCGTCGGCATCGACCCCGCGGCGCTGCAGACCGCCCTCGGCGAGGAGCTGTCGGTCTTCGGCACCCCCGCCAAGGACGCCGGCTTCCAGCTGAACGGGGACACGGTCTCCGTCGTCCCCTCGGTCGACGGAACCGGGATCGCTCCCGACCACCTCGCCGAGCAGCTGCTGCCGGTGCTCACCACACCCGCACCCCGCAGCGTCGCCGCGGAGCTGGGCCCGGTGCCGGCCGACCTCACGACCGAGGAGGCGCAGGCCCTCGGGATCAAGGAGGAGATCGGCAGCTTCACCACCAACATCGGCAACCCGAACAGCGGCGAGAACATCCGGGTCGTCGCGGCGGAGGTCGACGGCGCGCTCGTCATGCCCGGCGAGACGTTCAGCCTGAACGAGTTCACCGGGCCCCGCGGCACCGCCCAGGGCTACGTGCCGGCCGGCGTCATCAGCGGCGGCCAGTTCACCCAGGCGGTGGGCGGCGGGATCAGCCAGTTCGCCACGACGATGTTCAACGCGGTCTTCTTCTCCGGCCTCGAGGACATCTACCACAAGCCGCACAGCTACTACATCAGCCGCTACCCGGCCGGCCGCGAGGCGACGG
>DATHAK010000024.1:0-90918 GCA_035296685.1 Blastococcus sp. | reverse complement strand
CGGTAGCGGGAACCGGCGACGAGCGCACCCAGGTCGAGGGTGTAGAGCTGCTTGTCCTTCAGCGTCTCGGGCACCTCGCCCTTGACGATGGCCTGCGCCAGGCCCTCGACGACGGCGGTCTTGCCGACGCCGGGCTCGCCGATGAGGACGGGGTTGTTCTTGGTCCGCCGCGAGAGGACCTGCATGACCCGCTCGATCTCCTTGGCCCGCCCGATGACCGGGTCGAGCTTGGAGTCGCGCGCGGCCTGGGTCAGGTTGCGGCCGAACTGGTCGAGGACCAGCGAGGTGGACGGCGTCCCCTCGGCGGGGCCGCCGGCCGCGGCCGGCTCCTTGCCCTGGTAGCCCGAGAGCAGCTGGATGACCTGCTGGCGGACGCGGTTGAGGTCGGCGCCGAGCTTCACCAGGACCTGGGCGGCGACGCCCTCGCCCTCGCGGATCAGGCCGAGCAGGATGTGCTCGGTGCCGATGTAGTTGTGGCCGAGCTGCAGCGCCTCGCGCAGCGACAGCTCCAGCACCTTCTTGGCGCGCGGGGTGAAGGGGATGTGGCCCGAGGGCGCCTGCTGGCCCTGGCCGATGATCTCCTCCACCTGCTGGCGGACGCCCTCCAGCGAGATGCCGAGGGACTCGAGCGCCTTGGCAGCGACACCCTCACCCTCGTGGATCAGGCCCAGGAGGATGTGCTCGGTGCCGATGTAGTTGTGGTTGAGCATCCGGGCCTCTTCCTGGGCCAGGACGACGACACGGCGGGCTCGGTCGGTGAACCGTTCGAACATCTGCTGCTTCTCCTTCGACCGGCTGGTCCGGCACTGCTCTCCCCGTGTCTGGGAAGGAGCACCCGACATCCGTCGGCGCTGGGGGGCACCGGTCATTCCACTGTAGTCGCGGACCACGACGTCCCGTCGCCGCTCGGCGGGGGGCGGTGGGTGGCTGCTCGGTCCAACGGTCGTGGACCGGCAGGGATTTCCCCGCTGGTTACGCCGTCAGCGGACGGACCGTTCCCCACGTCCGCGCTGGTCGCGTGCGACGGACCGCCGTCCACGCCGCCGAACCGCCCGCAGGACGACGACGGCCCGGCCCCCCGTACAGGGAGCCGGGCCGTTCCGCGCGCATGACACGCGCGGACATCACAGACGTCTCAGCGGCCCCGTCCAGAGGCTCACCCCGAGCGTGCGAAGGGTGAGGAGGACGGGGTCCTCTTTCAGTGGGCGGACTCGTAGGCCTCGACCACGCTGGCCGGGATGCGGCCCCGGTCGCTCACGTTGTGGCCGTTCTTGCGGGCCCAGTCGCGGATGGCGCCGGCCTGCTCGCGGTCCATCCGACCACCGGTCGCACGCGAACGGCCGCCACCGGACGCGCGATTGCCGCGGCCCACCTTGCGGGCGGCGGAGACATACCGGGAGAAGGCGTCGCGCATGTCCTTGGCGTTCTTCTCGGCCAGGTCGATCTCGTACGAGGTGCCGTCGAGAGAAAAGCTCACGGTCTCGTCGGCAGAGAGGTTCTCGTCGAGGTCGTCGCTCAGGATGACCTGAACCTTGCGGGCCATTTAGGGTCCTCACTTTGTCGCAACGGCATGAAGCCGAACGGAATTGCCGCCTCGTCGGGGCGGCAGCACCATTACAGCACAGTCGTGCGCCATTCCTCAAAGAAACTGTGGATGCCGCTTCTTTCGAGGGAAACGGACCAGGCCGGTTCTGCTAGGAAATGGGCCTCACCAGCGGGAAGAGGATGGTCTCGCGGATTCCCAGCCCGGTGAGGGTCATCATGAGGCGATCCATCCCCATGCCCATACCGCCGGTGGGCGGCATGCCGTACTCGAGCGCCTCGAGGAAGTCTTCATCGAGCGCCATGGCTTCGGGGTCGCCGGCCGCGGCGAGGGCGGCCTGGGCGGTGAACCGCTCCCGCTGGACGACCGGGTCGACGAGCTCGGAGTAGGCGGTGGCCCGCTCGACGCCCCCGATGTACAGATCCCACTTCTCGGCCAGGCCCGGCTCCGACCGGTGTGCCCTGGTCAGGGGCGAGGTGTCCAGCGGGTAGTCGATGACGAAGGTCGGCGCCTGCAGGGTGTGCTGGACGAGGGCCTCGAAGAGCTCCTCCACCACCTTGCCCGGCAGCCAGGCAGGGTCGACGCCCACGTCGTGCCGCTCCGCGACGGCCTGCAACTGCGCGACCGGCGTCTCCGGGGTGATCGGCTCGCCCACGGCCTCGGACACCGCGGAGTAGAGCGGGATCTGGGGCCATTCTCCCGCCAGATCGACTTCCGTCCCGTCGTGGTGCCGGGCGACGTGGTTGCCGAAGAGCGCCGCACAGCATTCCTGGGTCAGCTCGCGGGTGAGCGTCGCCATCACCTGGTAGTCGGCGTACGCCTGATAGGTCTCCAGCATGGCGAACTCCGGCGAGTGGGAGCTGTCGGCGCCCTCGTTCCGGAAGTTGCGATTGATCTCGAACACCCGGTCCAGTCCGCCCACGATGCAGCGCTTCAGGAACAGTTCCGGCGCGATCCGCAGGTACAGGTCGAGATCGAAGGCGTTCATGTGCGTGCGGAAAGGCCGGGCGGCCGCTCCCCCGTGCACCGTCTGCAGCATCGGGGTCTCGACCTCGAGGAACCCCCGCGAGGTCAGGCCGGCGCGCAGCGTCGACATCACCGTGGCCCGCTGGCGAACCGTCCGGCGGGCCTCGTCGCGGACGATGAGGTCGACGTAGCGGCGCCGGACCCGGAGCTCCTCGCTCATCGGCTTGTGCGCGACGGGCAGCGGGCGCAGGGCCTTCGACGTCAGCTGCCAGGAGTCGGCGAACACCGACAGCTCGCCGCGGCGCGACGTACCGACCTCCCCGGTGACCAGGACGTGGTCGCCGAGGTCGACGTCGGCCTTCCACGCGGCGAGCGACTCCTCGCCCACGCGGTCGCGGGAGAGCATCACCTGCAGTTCGGCGTCGCCCTCGCGCAGGGTGGCGAAGCACAGCTTCCCGGTGTTGCGGAAGAAGATCACCCGGCCGGTGACACCGACCCGCTCGCCGGTCATGGTGTCCGGCTCGAGGTCGGGGTGGGCGACCCGGACGGCCGCCAGGGTCGTCGTCCGCTCCACCGTCACCGGGTAGGGATCGACGCCGCTGTCCCGCAGCCGGTCCAGCTTGGCCCGGCGCACCCGCAGCTGTTCGGGGAGTTCGTCGACGTCGTCGGGTGCGGGAGGTCCTTCACTCACGGGCGCCGAGCCTACGGGCAGCCCGCGGGGCGGACGGGCGGGGACGATCAACGCTGCTGGCGCTCGAAGGCGAGCCGCAGGCCCTGCACGGTCAGGTCGGGCTCGCGCTCGCCGATCGAGCGGCAGCTGTCCACGACCAGCGGCGCCAGTCCCCCGGTGGCGACGACGACCGGCGCGGCACCGAACTGCCCCACGATCTCGGCGGCGATCCGGGCCACGAGACCGTCCACCAGGCCGGCGAAGCCGAGCACCAGGCCCGACTGCAGCGCCTCGACGGTGTTCTTCCCGATCGCCTTGGGCGGCACGGTGAGCTCGACCGACCGCAGCTGCGCCGCCCGGGTGGCCAGCGCGTCGAGGCTGACCTCCACGCCGGGGGCCAGCGCGCCGCCGAGGAACTGCCCCTCGGGACCGACGGCGTCGACGTTGGTCGAGGTGCCGAAGTCCACGACGACCACCGGGCGTCCCCGGCCGTCGGGCCAGCGGCCGAACAGCTCGTGCGCGGCCAGCGCGGTCACCACGCGGTCGGCGCCCACCTCCCGTGGGTTGTCCACGTGCAAGGGGACGCCGGTGCGGACCCCGGGCCCGATGAGCACGACGGGCACCTCGAGGGAGTCCAGCAGCTCGCGCAGTGCGGGCAGCAGGGCCGGCACCGTGGAGCAGGCCGCGACCCCGGTGATCTCGGCGTCGCGGAGCAGCCCGCGCCAGAGCAGCCGGAGCTCGTCCGCGGTGGCCCGGGGTGCGGTGGTCACCCGCCAGCACCCGATCCGCTTGTCGCCGTCGAAGGTGGCGAGCACGGTCTGGCTGTTGCCGATGTCGACGGTCAGCAGCACGGCTGCGTCCCGTCGAGCCAGGCGCTCACCGGATCGGGACGCCGAGCAGAAGGGCCCCGTCCTGCCCTCCGCTCGCAAGCTCGCGAGGGAACCCGGGACGGGGCCCTCACTCGGCCCCGCTCGACGTCGTCGCGAACGGGCTCCTCTGGTGGTCCTCGGCGCCGGGCACCGGCGCCGACGGGTCCCCGCCCAGCTCGACGATGCGGTTGGCGCCGTCGACGTGCACGACCGTCGGGATGTAGCTCTTCGCCTCGGTCTCGTCCATGAGGCCGTAGCTGATCAGGATGACCAGATCGCCCGGGTGCACCAGGTGCGCGGCCGCGCCGTTGATGCCGATCACACCGCTGCCCCGCTCGCCGGGGATCACGTAGGTCTCCAGGCGGGCGCCGTTGGTGATGTCGACGATCGCGACCTGCTCGCCGGGGATCAGGTCGGCGGCGTCCAGGAGGTCCTCGTCGACGGTCACCGACCCGACGTAGTGCAGGTCGGCCTGGGTGACCGTGGCACGGTGGATCTTCGACTTGAGCATCGTGCGCATCATCGGGGGGCTCCCAGCTCGACGGGGACGTTGTCCAGAAGTCGGGTGCTGCCGGCGCGGGCCGCGACCAGCAGGCGGGCGGGGCCGGCGGCGGGTGCCGTCCCCAGATCGACGTCGGTGAGTTCGAGGTAGTCCTGGACGAGGGCGGGCTGCGCCTCCAGAACGGCGCGGGCGGCGGAGACGACGGCGCCTGCCCCGCCCGGGCCCGCAGCGGCGCCCGCCCTCAGCGCCGCCGAGATCGTCAGGGCCGCGGCCCGCTGCTGCGGGTCCAGGTAGCGGTTGCGGCTGGACAGCGCCAGGCCGTCGTCCTCGCGGATGGTGGGCACGCCGACGACCTCGACGCCGAGCGCCAGCTCGCGGGCCATCGCCCGGATGAGCGTGAGCTGCTGGTAGTCCTTCTCGCCGAACAGCGCGAGGTCGGGCCGCACGAGGCCGAAGAGCTTGGCGACGACGGTCAGCACGCCGGCGAAGTGACCCGGGCGCACCGCGCCCTCGAGCACGCTGCCCAGCGGCCCGGGGTCGACCGTGACACCCACGGCGGCGGGCGGGTAGACGTCCTCGACGCCCGGGTGGAACACGAGGTCGGTGCCCTCCTCGGCCAGGGCGGCGAGGTCGGCGTCCCAGGTCCGCGGGTAGCGGTCGAAGTCCTCGCCCGGCCCGAACTGTGTCGGGTTGACGAACACCGAGACGACGACCGACCCCGCCCGCTCGCGGGCGGCGCGCACCAGCGCGCGGTGTCCCTCGTGCAGCGCCCCCATGGTGGGCACGAGCGCGACCGGGCCGGGCAGGGCGCCCCGCAGGCGGCGCAGGTCGGCAACCGTCTCGGCGACGGCGGGCGTGGTGAGCACGGTCATCGGGAGCCCGCCGCGTCGTTGTCGCGGGCCTCCCGGAGGAGGTCGAGCAGCGGAGCGCCCTCGTGCCGCTTGAGCCGGCCGGCGGCGAGCGCCCGCTCGGTGGTCCGCCGGGCCATCGCGACGTAGGCGGCCACCGCCTGCGGCGCGCGCTCGGTGAGCGTCTCCAGGTGGTCGGAGACGGTGCCGACGTCGCCGCGGCTCACCGGTCCGGTGAGTCCGCGGTCGCCGCGGCGCAGGCCGTTGTCCAGGGCCGCGGTGAGCAGCGGGGCCAGGACGCGGGCAGGGTCGCCGACCCCTGCGGCGCGGAGCAGGTCGGCCGCCTCCGCGACCAGGGTGACCAGGTGGTTGGCGCCGGTGACCAGCGCCGCGTGGTAGAGCCGCCGGTCCTCCTCGGCGACGAAGAACGGCTCGCCACCCATCTCCAGAACCAGGGTCTCGGCGACCGGGCGGTGCTCGGGACGGCTGGTCACCCCGAAGGGCGCGCCGATCAGGCGATCGGCGTCCTCGGGGGTGCCGCCGAAGGTCATCGCCGGGTGCAGGGCGAGCGGCAGCACGCCGGCCCGCGCGGCGGGCGCGAGGACCGCCAGCCCGTGCGCCCCGGAGGTGTGGAAGGTGAGCTGGCCGGGTCGCCAGGCGCCGGTCTCGGCGAGGCCGGCGACCAGACCCGCGAGGGTGTCGTCGGGAACGGCGAGGACGACGAGGTCCGCGGCGGCGACCACCTCGTCGGCGGGCAGCAGGGGAACCCCGGGCAGCAGACGGGCGGCACGCTCGGCGGAAGCGGCGGAGAGGCCGGAGGCGGCGACGACGTCGTGCCCGGCGGCGGTGAGCGCGGCACCCAGGACGGCGCCGACGCGGCCGGCGCCGATGATCCCCACGCGCAGGCGCGCGGGTGCGGCGGCGGCGGGCGGAAGTCCGGCAGCGCGGACTGTCCTGCGGGGAGCAGGCATCAGGTGCACCTCTCGTTCCAGTCCCTGGTGGGTACCGGACGTCGGGGGCGACCCCCTCCGTTGGAGGTCACCGTCGTGCTGGTCGTGCGGTCGTACTGGTCGTGGCACCGCGCCGCTGCAACCGGATGTGTCGCGCAGGTTGACTGCCGTTCGCGAGTGTGTGACCGGTTCCCGCGCCCCGCAATGCGTACGGACTGTGTCGTCGCTCACCCGTGGCTCGTGGGCGCCGGGCGACGGGCGCCCTTCCCTCTTTACGGTGAGGCCATGGCAGCCACCGGGCGGGACGTCAGCATGCAGGGCCGGACGGCGCTGGTGACCGGCGCCAGCCGGGGCATCGGGCTTGCGATCGCGCAGAGCCTGGTCGACCGGGGGGCGCGCGTCGTCGTGACCGCCCGGAAGCCCGACGCCCTGGCCGAGGCCGTCGACACGCTCGGCGGGCCCGACGTGGCGGTCGCCGTGCCCGGCCACGCCGGCGACCCGGGCCACCGGTCGGAGGCGGTCCGCACGGCGATCGAGACCTTCGGCAGCCTGGACATGCTGGTGGGCAACGTCGGGGTCAACCCCGTCTACGGGCCGATGGTGGATCTCGACCTGGACGCCTTCCGGAAGATCCTCGACACCAACGTCGTCTCCTCGCTGGGGCTGGTCCAGGAGGCGTGGCGGGCGTGGATGGCCGAGCACGGCGGCTCGGTGCTCTTCGTCGCCTCGGTCGCCGGGCTCCGCTCCTCGGAGAACATCGGCGCCTACGGCGTCAGCAAGGCGGCGGTGATCAACCTCACCACGCAGCTGGCCGTCGAGCTGGGGCCGACCGTGCGGGTCAACGCCGTTGCGCCGGCGGTCGTCAAGACCCGTTTCGCGGGGGCCCTGTACGAGGGTCGCGAGGAGGAGGTCGCCGCCGGGTACCCGGTGGGCCGGCTGGGTGTCCCCGAGGACGTCGGGGAGGCCGCTGCCTACCTGCTCGGCGAGGGCGCGGGCTGGGTCACCGGTCAGACGATCGTGCTCGACGGCGGGCGGCTGTCGGTCGGCCGCTGAACGTCAGTTGCGGCCGAGCACGCGGGCCAGGACGTCGTCCGGTTCGTCCTCGTCGCGGTAGCGGCGGCGCCGCCGGCTGCCCGTCGGGGGGCTGACGCCGTTGTCGGCGAGGATGTCGGCGACCCGGTGCCCACGGGTGGCGGGCTCCGTGCCGCGGTCGTCGGCCGGCACCGGCGGCGGCGCGACCGGCCGCTGCGCCGTGGGCGCGGACGCCGGGTCGACGTAGGGCGGGGCGTCGTCGTCCGACCGCCGCCGTCGGGGCGGGAGGTCCGGCTCGGAGGATCCCCGGGCGGCGTCGAGCGACGAGCGGGCGGCGAGCCACTCGAGGGGGGGCGCGGGCGGCTCGGCCGGGGTGACCGGCGGGGGCGCGATCGGCGCGAGGCTCGTCGCCGGCGGCGCGGTGCTGCTGGACGGCCGGATGGACGGCGCCAGGGGGAAGGCCGCGGTCGGGGGCGTCCGCGTGCCGTCGTCCGACCCGTGGCGGGAGCGGTGCGCCTCGGCGGGCGGCTCGGAGGACCACAGGCGCGGCTCGGCGGGGTCCTGCGCGCGCGGGTGCGGCGAGGGCCGCGGGGGGAAGGCGGGGGGCGGCTGCGCCGCGGGAACGGGTGGGGGCGTAAAGGCGGGAGGCGGCGGTCCGGCGGCGTCGAACGCTGCCGTGGCCGGCGGGGCCGGCGGCGGAGGCGTGGCCGACCAGGTGCTGGTGCCGGGCGTCTCCCACGACGGCCGCTCCCAGCTGGGCTCGTCCCAGGAGGGCCGCTCCCACGAGGGTTTCTCCCACGAGGGCGTCTCCCAGGACCGCGCCTCGGTCGCCGGCGGCCCGGACGGCGGCACGGGCGGCCGGGACCCGGCCCGCTCCACCCGCACCTGCTCGAACTGCTGGGTCTCCCGTGGCTCGTCCAGTCGCACCGCGGGCCAGCCGCCGGTCAGCTCGCGGGGCGGCGCGTCGTCGGCCCAGCTCTGTCCCTCCACCGTCCGGCCGGGGGCCTCCAGCCGGGCCGACTCGGTGGGCAGGCGGCTGGCCTGGGTGCGCATGACGATCCGCTCGACCAGCATCTCGCTGGACAGCTGCTCGGTGAGCTCGGCCCGCAGGCGCCCCATGTCGGCGCGCAGCTCGGCGAGCTGGCCGAGCTCGTCGCGCAGCGAGCTGAGGGCGGCGACGTCGTCCCGCAGGGCCGCGAGCCGCGCCACCTCGTCGCGCAACTGGGTCAGGGCGGTGATGTCGCCGCGCAGCGCGGAGACCCGGGCGACCTCGTCCTGCAGCCCCGACAACGCCGCGATGTCCCCCCGCAGGGCGTCGAGCTCGTGCCGCATCGCGTCCTCGGACTCGCGGCGCAGCTCGTTCTCCAGCTCCAGCTCGTACTCGCGACGGGCCGACACCTCGCGCTCCAGCTCGCGCTCGTAGGCCCGCTGCAGCGCCGTCTCGCGCGCCCTGGCGGCAGCCCGGTCGCTGCCGCGGCGGCCCGCGGCGACGGTGGCGAGCACGAATGCCCAGGCCACGGCGACGACGGCGAGCCGGAGGAACTGCGGGTTGTCCGTGAGGAAGACCGCGAGGGTCGCGCCGGCGGCGAGGAGGAACCCGCCGGCGAGGACGAGGTTCCGCGTACCGGGAGCGCCGGGCCGGGGGGCGACGGGGTCGTCCTCGCGGCGGGGCATGGTTCCAGCGTAGCGGCGGAACCGCCCGGTACCCGGTCAGGAGGAAGGTCTCGCCGCGGCGTCGCGCCGCGGCTGCCAGAGTGGGCGCATGACCATGACGCTGCTCGACTGGCGCCGCCGGGTCGCCGCTCTCTACGCGGCTGCCCGGACCGCTAGTGACCCGGAATCGGGCTGGCGCAGCTGGCGCGAGGGCCGCGACGAGCTGTTTGCGAGCCATCCGGACTCACCGCTGGACGAGAGCGCCCGCGCCACGTTCACCGGGCTTCCGTTCGCTCCCTACGACCCCGCTCAGCGCTTCGAGGTCGTCGTGGAACCGGCCGCGGCGCAGCGGCTGGAGGTGCCCACGGCATCCGACGGGATCGTGCCCTTCGAGCGGATCGGCACGGCCGACCTCGGAGAGCTGGGCCGCCTCGACGTGTGGTGGCTCGACAGCTACGGCGGCGGGATCTTCCTGCCGTTCCGCGACGGCACGGCCGGATCGGGAACCTACGGTGCCGGCCGCTACCTGCTCGACACCGTCAAGGGCGCCGACCTCGGCGGTGCCGGTGACCGGCTGGTGCTCGACCTCAACTTCGCCTACCACCCGTCGTGCACCTACGACCCGCGCTGGTCCTGCCCCCTGCCGCCGGAGGGGAACCGGATTCCGGCGCCAGTCGCCGCCGGGGAGCAGTTACCCCCCGGCGGCTGGTACTGACCGCAGCGGTTGGAACGGCCGCCCTTCAGGGTCCCGCGCCGAGCTTGCGAGGCGTGGGGGGAAGGGTGGTCCTTCTATCCCTTGGCGAGCGCGCCGTCGGAGCTGAAGACCAGCCCGATCGAGACCTCGCCCTGCTGGATGGCGGCCTTGGTCAGCGGACCACCGGCGTCGAGCTCCTGGAAGTCCGCGAACTCCATGCCGTACTTGTCCTCGAGCCCCAGCTGGCAGAACGGGCGGGTCGGGCACTCGGGCGGCCCGCCCAGGACCAGCGAACCGTCGCCACAGGCGTCGGCGAGCTCGGACAGCGTGGTCACGCCGAGCTCGTCGGCGAAGTCCTGGGTGACGGCGAACGCGTTCTGGTCGGCCGCCTCGGACGGCTCACCGAACGTGAGGCCCGCCTCCGTGGCCAGCGGCTCGAGCGCCGCCAGCGTCTCGTCGACGTCCCCGCTGGCGACGGCATTGTCGTCGTCGCCCTCGATGAACTCGGTGACGGTGGCGAGGTACTCGGGGACCACCTGGATCTGCTCGCCCGCCTTCAGGGCCTCGAGGTAGAGGTTCCGGCTGGCGGGCTCTGCCACGGTGGCGGTGAATCCGGCCGCGTTGAGCACGTCGGCGTAGATGTTGGCCAGGATGATGCCCTCGCTGAAGTCGGCGGCGCCCACGGTGATCGGCCCGCTGCCCTGCTCGAGGCCCTCGGTGACACCGTTCTCCTCGACCCATCCCGCGGCGACGTCCTCGGGGGTCTGGCGCTCCACGTCGACGGCGGCGTTGAGGTCGACCAGTTCGTCCGTGGTCAGCGCCGCCGAGACCGCGTTCAGCGCCGGCAGTACGGCGGGCTGCGACTGCGCGGTGCCGGCGTTGACCGCCGGGATGATGTTGTCGGCGTTCTGCAGGTGCTGGTCGTCCTCGAGCACCACCAGCTGATCGCCGGCGATCGGCGCGCAGGCCTCGCCGGAAGCGGAGCTGTCGGTGTCGTCGCCGCCGCCGGTGCCGGAGGAGCCGGACTCCCCGCACGCTGCCGTGACGGCCAGCGCCACGGCCAGTGGTGCGATCAATCGGATGCGTGCGCGCATGGCCGGACGCCCCGCCTTCTGTGTCCCGTGGCGGCGCCGGGCCGCCACGCGTGTCTGGCGGGAGGAGTTCCCGCGCGGAACATGCAACACCGCCCGTTGCACACAATGCAATCGAGGGGTTCTTCGTTACCGATTCGTGAGGTGCGGTCTTCCTACAGGGGCATGCCGGACGGCGCGGGCTCGGGTACCGCCTCGTCGGGCCGCCGGCGCACGGGCTGCCACGGGAGCCGCCTCGGGCCGGGTGTGACGGCCCAGGACAGGAGCACCAGCACCAGCTCGGTCAGCACGGCGAGGACCGCGATCAGCAGGGCGCCGGCGATGATCAGCCCGTAGTCCTGCTGGCCGAACCCGAGCCGGACCAGTCGGCCGAGTCCTCCTCCGCCGACGAGCGCCGCCAGGCTCGCCGTGGCGACCACCTGGACCGTGGCCGTCCGCAGGCCCGTCATGATCAGCGGGAGGGCGAGGGGCAGGTCGACCCGGCGGATCACCTGGCCCCGGGTCATCCCCATCGCGCGGGCCGCCTCGCGCACGTCGGCGTCCACTCCCCGGACGCCGACGTAGGTGTTGACCAGGATCGGCGGTATCGCGAAGACCGCCAGGGCGATCGTGGTGGCACGGTTGCCGAAGCCGATCGGGCTGACGGCGAACAGGGTCAGCAGCGCGAGCGTCGGCACCGCCCGGCTGACGTTGGAGACGACCACGACCGTTCCGCCGCCGCGGCCCGAGGCGCCGAGGGCGACGCCGATCGGAAAGGCGATCAGCAGGGCGGCCAGCACGGCGACGACCGAGATCGCCAGGTGCTCGGCGAGCAGCTCGAGGATCCCGCCGCGCCGGGTCCAGTTGTACGGGTCGTTGAGGTAGACCATCGCCTCGCCGAAGGCACTCATGCCCGGACCGCCCGCGCCCAGGGCGTGACGAGTCGCTCGACGCCGGCCAGCAGCACGTCGGCGACCAGGGCGAGCAGCACGCAGCCGACCGCACCCGTGACGATCTCGGCCCGGTAGAAGTTGGCGTTGAAACCGCCGTAGATCAGCTGGCCGAGACCGCCGTGCCCGACGAGGACGCCGACCGTGGTCAGTGCCACCGTCGAGACGGTCGCGATCCGCAGGCCGGCCATGAACGCCGGGAGCGCCAGGGGCAGTTCGATCTGCCAGAACAGGCGGACCGGGCCGTAGCCCATGCCGCGGGCGGCCTCGCGGACATCGGCCGGGACTCCGAGCAGCCCGGCGAGGAAGTTCCGCACCAGGATGACCAGCGAGTACGCCACGAGCCCGATCAGCACGGTCGTCGCCGACAGTCCCTGGAAGGGGAAGATGAAGGCGAACATGGCCAGTGACGGGATCGTGTAGACGATCGTGGAGGCGGCCAGCACGGGCCCCGACAGGTAGCGGCTGCGGCGGGCCAGCAGCGCCAGGGGCAGGGCGATCAGGGCACCCAGGACGACGGCGCCGACGGTGAGCCGCACGTGCTCGCCCAGGTAGCGCAGAATGGTGTCCCAGTTGTCGGTCACGTAGGAAGGGTCGATCCAGGGGTTCGGCGCCTCGTCGACCGCGAGCACGGCACCTCCGGCCCACGCACCCGCATCCGCGCTCAGCACCGGGCGCATCCCAGGAGGGTCATCCCGTGGACGCTACTGCGCACCCGTTCCGCTCGGCGAGCGCCGAGGGCGGCGCCGCGGCTGCCGAGATCCGGCTCGAGGGCGTCAGCAAGGTCTACCCCGACGGCACGGTCGGCGTCGCCGAGCTGGACCTGACGTTCGCGGCCGGTGAGCTGACCGTGCTGGTCGGGCCCTCGGGCTGCGGCAAGACGACGACCATGAAGATGATCAACCGGATCATCGAGCCGACGACCGGACGGATCCTGCTCGACGGCGAGGACGTCACCCGGGTCGACCCCGACCAGCTGCGCCGCCGCATCGGCTACGTCATCCAGAGCATCGGGCTGTTCCCCCACCAGACCGTACGGACCAACGTCGGCACCGTGCCCCGGCTGCTGGGCTGGGACAAGGCACGGGTGCAGGCACGGGTCGACGAGCTGATGGAGACCGTCGGCCTCGACCCGGTCTCCCACGGCGACCGCTACCCCGCGCAGCTCTCGGGCGGCCAGCGGCAGCGCGCCGGTGTCGCCCGCGCCCTGGCCGCCGACCCCGCCGTCCTGCTGATGGACGAGCCGTTCTCCGCCGTCGACCCCGTGGTGCGCGAGCGGCTCCAGTCGGAGTTCCTCCGCCTGCAGGAGACGGTGCGCAAGACCATCGTCTTCGTCACCCACGACATCGAGGAGGCGGTGCGGATCGGCGACCGCATCGCGGTGATGAGCCAGGGCGGCCACGTGGAGCAGTTCGCGACCCCGGCCGAACTGCTGGGCCGGCCGGCCAACGCGTTCGTCGCCGACTTCGTGGGGGCCGACCGGGGCCTCAAGCGGCTCGCGGTCACCGGCATCGACCTCGCCGACCTCGAGCACCCGCCCGTCGTGCACCTGACCGACGGCCTGGCCGACGCCCGGGCCGCGATGGAACGGGCCGGCGCGCGCTGGGCCGTGGCGCTCGACGACGCGGAGAACCTGCACGGCTGGCTCTCGGCCGAGCGGGCCGCCGGGCCGGGCACGGTGGGCTCGGCGGCCAAGCGCATGGAGGCGTGGGTGCCGGCGGACGCGTCGCTGAAGAGCGCGTTCGCCACGATGCTCCAGATGGAGGCCGGCTGGGTGGCGGTGCTCGACGGCGACCGGTTCCTCGGCGTCCTCACCCCCGAGTCGCTGCACGCGGCGCTCCGCCGCTCGGTCGAGGGCACGGTCCCGGAGACAGCGGGAGCCGTCTAGTCGTCACGCCGAGTGGGGCCCGGAGGGTCCCGCGCAGGCGTGACTCAGCGGCTCAGCGGGCAGGGGGGACGGCACCTGGCCGCGGTGTCGTCGTTACGCCGAGACTCCTTCGGTGGGGTCGGTGTCCTCCGGTGGGATGCGGCAGACCGACTCCAGCCACAGACCGGCGGCCACGAGAGCCACGGAACACAGGACGCCGAGCACCGCGGTGAGAGCGTCTCCCCCGGCCGCCTCCAGCCGGCCGACGGCGGGGCCCACGTGCAGCAGGACACCGCCCCACACACCGGTGAACACCGCGCCGACGTAGGCGCTGGCCTGCGCGAGCACCGCCAGCCGGGCCACGAGCATCGGCTCGACCGGCCGAACGGGACCGCTCGATTGCACCGCGCCGGGCGGGCGGCGGAACGCGGCGCGGGCCTCCCGCAGGGCGGCCAGGCGGGTCTTCACGGTCCGCGCTCCCAGGCCCTCGGCCACGGCGAGCACGCCCAGCGGTGTCGGCAGCCACCAGTCGAAGGGCGGGAGTTCCCCGTAGAGGGACCGGACGAGCAGCCAGACGGCGACGGCCAGGCCGGCGGTGAGGACGGCGAGGTCACGGCGGCGGACCGGTGTCATGCCGCGCTCAATGCAGGTGGTCCCAGCGCACGACGGCCGCGACGTCGTCCGGCGGGAGCGCGGCCACGAGGTCGGCCACCGGCCCGTGGCCCGGCAGGACCGCCGAGGGTTCCAGGGTCAGCCACGGGACCAGCACGAACGCGCGCTCGTGGGCCCGGGGATGCGGCAGCGTGAGCTGCGGGTCGTCGGAGACGACCGGCGTCCCGTCGTCGGCGAACACCGAGACGACGTCGACGTCCAGGGTGCGGGCGCCCCAGCGGACCTCCCGGGTGCGCCCGGCGGCCTCCTCCAGCTCGTGGGCCCGTGCCAGCCAGCCTGGGGCGTCGCGGTCGTCGCTGAGGATCGCGACGGCGTTGAGATAGGGCGGCTGCTCGACCGGGCCCCAGGGCGGGGTCTCGTAGAGCGTGGAGCGGGCCACCAGTCCGTCGTCCTTGAGCGCGGTGAGGGCGTTCCGGATGGCGCCGGCCCGGTCCCCGAGGTTGGCGCCCAGCGACAAGACCGCCCGGGTCATGCCCGCTGCCGCCGGATGGCCACCGTGACGTCGTCGAACGGCACGCCGAGCTCGGCGTTCGGCTTGTGCACGGTGATCTCGACCGCGTCGACGAGCGGGTCGGCCAGGCACACGTCGGCGAGCCGCTGGGCCAGGGTCTCCAGCAGGTCCACCGGCTCCCCGGAGAGGACGCCGTAGAGGTTCTTCGCCAGCTCGGCGTAGTTGACGGTCCGCGCGAGGTCGTCGGTCTCCGCCGCAGGAGCGGTGTCGAGCTCCAGGACGGCGTCGGCGAGGAACACCTGGCCGCGGTCGCGCTCGAACGCGTAGACCCCGTGGTGGCCATGGGCGCGCAGCCCGCGCACTGCGATCCGGTCGGGGGTGGAGCGCTCAGCCACGGCCGGCGCTCCGGGCGGCGCGCACGGCCTCGAGCGTGCGGATGGCGTCCACCGAGGCCCCCGCGTCGTGCACCCGCACGCCCCAGGCGCCGGCCTCGGCCGCCAGGACGGTGGTGGCGACCGTGGCGTCGTCGCGCTGCTCGGCCGGCCGCACGGTGCCGTCGGCGGAGGCCAGCAGCCGCCCGAGGAACGACTTGCGGGAGGCCCCGACGAGCACCGGCAGCCCCAGCCCGACCAGCCGGTCCAGGCCGGCCAGCAGCGCCCAGTTGTGCTCGGCGTTCTTGGCGAACCCCAGCCCCGGGTCGAGCACCACCTGCCCGGGGTCGACCCCGACCGCGACGACGTCCTCCACGCGGGCCATGAGCTCGGCGCACACCTCGGTGACGACGTCGCCGTACCGGGCCGCCGCGTACATCTCCCGGCTGTGCCCCCGCCAGTGCATGAGGACCCAGGGGACGCCGGCCTCGGCGACCAGCTCGGCCATGTTCTTGTCGGCCAGGCCGCCGCTGACGTCGTTGACCAGGGACGCACCGGCCGCGATCGCCGCCTCGGCCACGTCGGCCCGGGTGGTGTCCACGCTGGTGCGGACCCCCGCCGCGGTCAGCTCGGTGATGACCGGCAGCACGCGTCGCAACTCCTCCTCGGCGTCGACGCGGTCGGCGCCGGGCCGGGTGGACTCACCCCCGACGTCGACGTAGTCCGCGCCCTGCGCCTGCATGGCGAGGCCCTGGGACACGGCTGAGGCGGTGTCGGCGAAGCAGCCGCCGTCGGAGAACGAGTCCGGGGTGACGTTCAGGACGCCCATGACCACGCAACGCCCCGGGCGCGGCAGGTCGAACCTCGCGCTCACCGGCCGAGGACGAGGCTCATCGCCTCGCTCCGCGTCGCCGGGCTGTCCCGGAACATGCCCCGGACGGCGGAGGTGACGGTGATCGAGCCGGGCTTGCGGATGCCCCGCATGGCCATGCAGAGGTGCTCGGCCTCGATCACCACGATCACGCCGCGCGGCTTCAGCACGTCGTCGAGCGCCTCGGCGACCTGGCGGGTCATCCGTTCCTGCACCTGCGGCCGGCGGGCGTAGACCTCGACCAGCCGCGCCAGCTTCGACAGCCCGGTCACGCGGCCGTCCTCGCTGGGGATGTAGCCGACGTGCGCGACACCGTGGAAGGGCACGAGGTGGTGCTCGCAGGTCGAGTACATCGGGATGTCCTTCACCAGGATCATCTCGTCGTGGTTCTCGTCGAACGTCGTCGCCAGGATCTCGTACGGGTCCTGGTGCAGCCCGGCGAAGGTCTCCGCGTACGCGCGGGCCACCCGGGCGGGGGTCTCCTGCAGGCCCGGCCGGTCGGGGTCCTCCCCCACGGCGAGCAGCAGCTCACGGACCGCGGCCTCGGCGCGGGCCTGGTCGACCCCGTTGGCCGGAACCTCGTTCATCGCTGCGCCGGTGCTCCCACGTCGCCGACCGGGGTGCTGCTGCCGCTGGCGCGGCCGTTGCCGTTCTGCGCGGCCCGCTCGGCGGGGGTGAGCACGGGCGGCTCGTCGGACGGCGTGCGCTTGCCGAAGCCGTTGTAGGGAGCCAGGGACGGCCGCTTGGTGACCGGCGCGCAGATGCGGGCCATGTCCTCCTTCGACAGCGTCTCCTTCTCCATCAGCTCGAGGACGAGCTGGTCGAGCACGTAGCGGTACTCGACCAGGATCTCCCAGGCCTCGTCGTGCGCGGCCTCGATGAGCGCCCGGATCTCCGCGTCGATGTCGGCGGCCACCGCCTCGGAGTAGTCGGGGCGGGTGCCCATGTCGCGCCCCAGGAACGGCTCGGCCTGGTCGCTGCCGTACTTCACGGCGCCGAGCTTGGCGCTCATGCCGTACTGGGTGACCATCGCGCGAGCCATCGAGGTGGCCTTCTCGATGTCGTTGCCCGCACCGGTGGTCGGCTCGTGGAAGACCAGCTCCTCGGCGGCACGGCCGCCGAGGGCGTAGGCGAGGGTGTCGATCATCTCCGAGCGGGTCTGGGTGTACTTGTCCTCGGTCGGCAGCACGAGGGTGTGCCCGAGGGAGCGGCCGCGCGGCAGGATCGTGACCTTGTGCACCGGGTCGAGGTTCGGCAGCGCGTGCGCCACGAGAGCGTGCCCGCCCTCGTGATAGGCGGTCACCTTCTTCTCCTTCTCGCTCATCGCCCGGGTCTTGCGCTCGGGGCCGGCGATGACGCGGTCGATCGCCTCCTCGAGGGTCTCGTCGTTGATCAGCGAGCCGTTGTTGCGGGCGGTGAGCAGCGCCGCCTCGTTGAGCACGTTGGCGAGGTCGGCGCCGGTGAAGCCCGGCGTCCGGCGGGCCACGGTCTCCAGGTCGACGTCCGGCGCGAGCGGCTTGCCCTTGGCATGCACCGACAGGATCGCCTTGCGGCCGAGCAGGTCGGGGCGGTCGACGGCGATCTGCCGGTCGAACCGGCCCGGGCGCAGCAGGGCCGGGTCGAGGATGTCGGGCCGGTTGGTGGCGGCGATCATGATCACGCCGCCCTTGACGTCGAAGCCGTCCATCTCGACGAGCATCTGGTTGAGCGTCTGCTCGCGCTCGTCGTGGCCGCCGCCCATGCCCGCGCCGCGGTGCCGGCCGACGGCGTCGATCTCGTCGACGAAGATGATCGCGGGAGCGTTGGCCTTGGCCTGCTCGAACAGGTCGCGTACCCGGCTGGCGCCGACGCCGACGAACATCTCGACGAAGTCCGAGCCGGAGATCGAGAAGAACGGCACCCCGGCCTCGCCGGCCACCGCGCGCGCGAGCAGCGTCTTGCCGGTGCCCGGCGGGCCGAACAGCAGCACGCCCTTGGGGATCTTGGCGCCGACGGCCTGGAACTTCACCGGGTTCTGCAGGAAGTCCTTGATCTCGTAGAGCTCTTCGACGGCCTCGTCGGCGCCCGCGACGTCGGCGAACGTCGTCTTCGGGGTGTCCTTGGTGACCTGCTTGGCCTTGGACTTGCCGAAGGCCATGACCCCGCGGCCGCCGCCCTGCATCGAGTTGAACAGCCAGAACAGCAGCAGGAGCAGGATCAGGAACGGCAGGAAGCTGACCAGGAGGCTGACCAGGAGGCTGTCCTGGGTGACGTTGGTGTCGAAGTCGACGCCCTCGGCGTCACCGGTGCCCGAGACCAGGTCGAAGACGGCCTCGGAGGCGCCGAGCGGGTAGGACGCGGTGACCTTGTCGCTGCCCTGGACCTCGCGGCGCAGCTCCAGGTCGAGCGTCTGCTCCTTGTCGTTGATCGTCGCCTTCTCGACGTTGCCGTCGGAGAACTGGGCGAGCGCCGTCGAGGTCGACACCTCCTGGTAGCCGCCGTTCCCCTGGAAGAACGAGGAGAACGTGAGGGCCAGCAGGACGACGAGGACGACCCAGAACCACACGGAGCGGAAGATCTTCTTGCGTTCCATACACCGATGCCGGGCGCCGGAGGTCCGGCCTGCCCGTCGACCCTCCTGATCGTCCGGTGACGCCGCCTGCGACCCGGGCGGGGCCCCGGCGCTCGGTGCAGCGTCGTCGGAATCGACGGTACACCGGGCACCCTGTGGATTTGCTGCGCCAGAGCAAGGAGCCACCCGTGGTGGTGGTGAGCGGGACGAGGGGTTTCCGCAGCTCGCCCGGCGGGGTCGGTGCGCCGAGCGGGTGGCCGGAGGCCACCCCGAGGCGTGCCGAGAAACGGCTCAGCGCAACAGGCGGACGGCTCATGACCGCGGTGTCGTCCGGAGGACAACAGTGTTATTGCGGTCGTCGGGCCGGAGGCCCGACAAGTGTCACTGATAGACCTCGGGCTTGAGCGTGGCGATGTAGGGCAGGTCGCGGTAGCGCTCGGCGTAGTCGAGGCCGTAGCCGATGACGAACTCGTTCGGGATGTCGAAGCCGACGTAGCGGACCGGCACGTCGACCTTCACCGCGTCCGGCTTGCGCAGCAGCGCGCACACCTCGAGGGACGCCGGCGAGCGGCCGCCGAGGTTTTTCAGCAGCCACGACAGGGTCAGACCGGAGTCGATGATGTCCTCGAGCACCAGGACGTGCTTGCCGGTGATGTCGCGGTCGAGGTCCTTGAGGATGCGCACCACCCCCGAGGAGCTGGTGGCCGACCCGTAGGACGAGACGGCCATGAATTCCATCTGGGTGGGCAGCTGGAGGGCTCGGGCGAAGTCGCTCATGAACAGGACCGCGCCCTTGAGCACGCCGACGAGGAGGACCTCCCGGCCGGCGTAGTCGCGCGCGACCTGCTCGGCGAGCTCGCCGATCTTCGCCTGGATCTCCTCCTCGCCGAGGAGGACATGGTCGATGTCCGGGCCGTAGCCGTGGTCGGGCCCCAGCGCTCCGGGGACGGTGGCAGGCTTCGTCACGGATGTGGCTCCTCTGGTGACAACCGATGGGCGCTCTCCCCGGCGGCGGGGGGCTGCAGCACCAGCCTGCCAGACGTCCGGACGACGCCCGCGCCGCCCGGTAGATCCACCCGGCCCTGCCCGCGCCAGCGGGTGAGGAGCGCGTCGACGGCGCCCAGGTGAACCGCCTGCAGGTCGGGCACGCCGGCGTCGCGCAGCCAGGAACGGAGCACGCGGCGGCGCAGGGCGGCCGGCAGCCCGGCGACGTCGTCCGCCCGCAGGTCGCCGTCCTCCGGCCGGTGCGCCGCGGCGAGCGCGTCGAGGGCGTCGAGGTCCTCGCGCAGCTGCGCCGCCGTGCGCGCCAGCGCCGGGGCCACCCCGCCGCCGAGCACGTCCTCGAGGAGAGGCAGCACCTCGGTGCGCAGCCGCACGCGGGTGTAGGCCTGGTCGGCGTTCCAGGGGTCGTCCCACACCCCGAGCCCCTGGTCGGCGCAGGCCTGCCGGGTGGTCGACCGGCGGACGGCGAGCAGCGGGCGCCACCAGAGCACTCCGCCGTCGGCACGCTCCGCCACCATCCCGGCCACCGACCGCGGACCGGAGCCCCGGCCCAGCCCCAGCAGGACGGTCTCGGCCTGGTCGTCCAGCGTGTGGCCCAGCGCGACGCGGGCACCGTGCTCGGCGGCCGCCCCGGCCAGCGCGGCGTACCGGGCCGCCCGCGCGGCGCCCTCTGGTCCCCCGTCGGTGCCGACGTCGACCCGGAGGACGACGACGGGATCCACGCCGAGCCCGCGGAGCAGGTCCGCCGTGCTGCTCGCCCGCTCCGCCGAACCTGGCTGCAGCCCGTGGTCGACGGTCACCCCGCCGACACGAACCCCGGCGTCCCGCGCCTCGAAGGCGAGCGCGGCGGCCAGGGCGACCGAGTCCGCTCCCCCGCTGCACGCGGCGAGCACCGGCTGCGGCGAGCCGCGCAGCCCCGGCCGGACGGCGGACCGCACCTCGGCGACCGCCCGCGGCGGGCCCACCATGCGCTACCTCAGGCGGGGATGGCCGGGCGGCCGAACACCCGCTCCACCCACTGCGCGGGAGCGGTCAGCTCCTCGATCCGCGGCAGGTTGGCCGGGCCCTCCCAGACCCGGTTGAAGCCCTCCATGCCGACGAGGTCGATGACCCCGCCGACGAAGACCCGGCCCTCGGCGTACTGCTTCATCTTCTGCTCGAGGCCGAGCAGCCGGCGCATCACGCGGTCGAGGGGCCCGCGGCCCTTGCGGCGCTGGGCGAACCGCTTGCGGAGGGTCTTCACGGTGGGGACGACGTCCGGCCCCACGCCGTCCATGACGTACTCGGCGTGACCCTCCACCAGGCTCATGACGGCGGTGACCCGGTCGAGGACGGCGCGCTGCCGCGGGTCCTTGACCAGCGCCAGCAGTCCCTCGGACTCGCCGTCGGAACCGCGGACCGCGTCGGCCAGGCTGCGCAGCACCTCCTGCAGCCGCTCGCGGAGCACGTCGGCGTCGAGGTCGGTCGCCTCCACGAACTCGGCGATCTCGCTCTCCAGGTGGCCGCGCAGCCAGGGGACGGCGGTGAACTGGAGCTGGTGGGTGACCTCGTGCAGGCACACCCAGAGCCGGAAGTCCGACGGGTCCACGCCGAGCTTGCGCTCCGTGGCGACGATGTTGGGCGCAACCAGCAGCAGCCGGCCGCCGGTGCCGAAGATCTCGTACTGGCCCAGGACGCGCGAGGAGAGGAAGGCGAGGATGCCGCCGGCCTGCACGCCGGTGGCGCGCGAGCCGATGGCCATGGCGAGCGGGCCGGGGCGGCTGTCCTGCTTCGCGGCCAGCGCGTCGACCAGCGGGTCGAGCAGCGCGGCCATGCCCTTGGCGTTGGCGTCGACCCAGCCGGGCCGGTCGACGACGGCGACCTCGGGCGCCGGTCCGTCGGGCGCCGCGCGGAGCCCGGTGAAGCCCTCCACGTGCGCGACCGCGACGGCGGCCTTCTCGTGGAGCTCGCGGACGACGTCGGCGGCCTCCTCACGGGTGGTGGAGGGGCCACCGCTGATCAGCCGCCGGGCGGTGCGTCCGGCGAGGTCCCAGTCGACCATCGAGGAGGCGCTGCTCATCGCCTCACGGTACGCGGCGAGGCGCGGAGGGGTCGCCTAGCGACAGCCGCAGCCGGCCAGCGCCGCGGCGACGTCGTCCAGGGCCGACTCGGCGGCGAGCTCGCTGCCGGTCGAGGCGTCGGCGACGACCGCGAAGACCAGCAGCCGGCCGTCGGTGGTCACGACCGTGCCGGCGAGTGCGTGCACCGCGAGCAGGGTGCCGGTCTTCGCGCGCACCGTGCCGGGGGCGGCGCCGGCGTCGCCGCGGTCGAACAGCGTGCCGTCGTAGCCGGCCACCGGGAGCCCGGACAGCAGGGCCGAGGCGCCGTCGATGCTGCCGTCGGCGGCGCCCTTGACCACGGCCGCCAGCACGGAGGCCGGCACCTGGTCCTCCTTCGACAGCCCGCTGCCGTCGGAGAGGCTGACGCCGGTCACGTCGATGCCCGCGTCGGTCAGGGCGCCGGTCACGGCCTGCGCTGCGCCGTCGAAGCTGGCCGGCAGGTCGCGGGCCAGCGCCACCTGCCGGGCCAGCGCCTCGGCGAGCATGTTGTCCGACATCGACAGCGTCTGCTCCACCAGCCGGGCGACCGGGGCGGAGTGGACCGTCGCCAGCACCTCGGCGTCCGGCGGCGCCTGGCCGAGGACGACGGTGGCGCCGGGGGCACCCAGGGCGTCGGCCAGCGCGGCCCCGGCGTCGAGGCCGGGTTGTCCGCTGCGGGCGGTGGACCCCGGGCTGACCCGGGCGCCGTCGACGGCGGTGGCGGTGACCGGGGCGGCGTAGCTGGAGGGGGCGTCGGCCGGCCCCCAGCCGCTGGCCGTCAGCGGCCCGGTGAACAGGGAGCTGTCGACCACGATGCGGGAGACCGGCGTGCCGGCGGGCAGGGCGGCGGTCACCTGGGTGGCGAGATCGGCGACCGTCGGCGCCCCCGGATAGCTCTCGGAGGGGGCCGTGCGCGAGAGCGTCAGGTCGCCCCGGCCGACGAGGACGACCTCGCCGGGGGTGGTGCCGGCGACGACCGTCGTCTCGATGGTGTCGGTCGGGTCGAGCGTGGTGAGCGCGGCGACGGCCGTGAGCAGCTTCGCCGTCGACGCGGGGGTGGCGGGGTCGGCGGCATCCAGGTCGAGCAGCACGTCACCGCTGGCGACGTCGACCACTTCGGCCGAGACGCCGCTCCCGAGACCGGCCGCGGTGAGCAGCGGGGTCAGCTGCGCGCTGAGGACGGCGGGGTCGGGGGCCGGCGCGTCGTTGGAGAGCGAGGCCAGGACCGGCGTGGCGTCACCGAGCTGGGGCAGCTCGGCCTCGGGTACGGCGACCGCTTCGCTGCTGCCGCCGTCGCCGCCTCCGCCGGTGAGCAGGATGCCGACGCCGACGATGCCGCCGACGAGCAGCAGGACGAGCCCGATGACGCCCATCGCGATGCGACGGCGGAAGCGCCCGGTCTTCGCTGTGACGATCGTCGAACCACTCGACGCGATGGTGCCCACCCCCCAGAAAAGCGACCCGCCGATTGCTGCGGGTCGCCGTGGGTCACACTACGTCCGTGCAGTTCGACGTGACGGTAGAAATTCCGAAGGGCCAGCGGAACAAGTACGAGCTGGACCACGCCACCGGACGCATCCGCCTGGACCGGATGCTGTTCACCTCCACCCGCTACCCGGCGGACTACGGCTACATCGAGAACACCCTCGGCATGGACGGCGACCCCCTGGACGCCCTGGTCCTGCTCGAGGAGCCGACGTTCCCCGGCTGTCTGATCACCTGCCGCGCCATCGGCATGTTCCGGATGACCGACGAGAAGGGTGGCGACGACAAGGTCCTCACCGTCCCGGCGACGGACCCCCGGATGGCTCACTACCAGGACATCACCGACGTCTCGGAGTTCGACCGGCTGGAGATCCAGCACTTCTTCGAGACCTACAAGGACCTCGAGCCGGGCAAGTCGGTCGAAGGCGCCGAGTGGGTGGGCCGCGAGGCCGCGGAGCAGGAGATCGTCGCCTCCCTGGGGCGCGCGAAGGACGAACCCGCGCACCACTGACCAAGGACCCCCTGCCCCCCACCGCTCGCACGCTCGCGGCGGGCCGCTGCAGGGGGCCGCTGACGTTCAGGTACCGATGTCGTGCAGCACGAGAGTGGCGAAGCCGAGCTGGCCGCGGTAGCCCTCGAGCCACTGCGTGCGGTGCTCGCGGGCGAGCTCGAGCGCCACGTCCCGGTCCTCGCCGGACGCCTCGCTGAGCGCCCATCCGGCCAGCGCGCCGGTCCAGGACCACTCGTAGTCGTCCCACTCCTCGGCGGTGCTGAGGTGGCCGTAGCCGGGTTCGTAGCCGGCCGCCTGGGCGGCCCGGACCAGCCCCGCGACGTCGGGCAGTTCCCCCGGCTCGGCACCGAGCGCGTCGAGAGCGCTCTGCGTCGGCGTCCTCTCCCAGTAGCCCTCGCCGAGCAGCACCCGCCCGCCGGGGCGCAGATACTTCCGCACCGCCTCGAGGGTCGGGCCGAGACCGCCGAACGCGTGCGTCGCCCCGATGCAGAGGACGGCGTCGAAGCCCTCCCCCGACCAGCCAGCGGCGTCGGCCTGCTCGAAGGTCGCCCGGCCGGCGAGACCGCGCCGCTCCGCCCGGGCGCGGGCCTCCGCCAGCGCGGGGGCCGAGGTGTCGACGCCGACGCCGGTTCCGCCGGGCGCGACCTCCAGGGCGGCGAGCAGCCACTCGCCGAAGCCGCACCCGAGGTCGAGCAGCCGCCCGTCCGGTGGCAGGTCGAGGCGCTGGACCAGCAGCCGGAGGGTGTCGTCGCAGACGGGGGCGGCGACGGGGTGCCAGCGGTGCGCGATCGCGCTGGCCAGGGCTCTGTCCACCCGGCATCCTGCCGGGCGGTCCGGGCGGGGAGCGACCGGGTTACCCGAGCGCGTCGAGATGCGGGGCACGGCTGTCGTCGAGCGTCCGGATGCCGCCGCGCGGCGCATCTCGGCGGCGCCCGGCCCCGGGAACGACTCAGCGGATCCGTCCGGTGGACGAACCCGCTGCTGGTAGAGGAGAGCCGCCTGTCGGAATCGAACCGACGACCTTCTCATTACGAGTGAGATGCTCTACCGACTGAGCTAAGGCGGCGGACGTGCGCGAACAGCCTACGACACCGCCGGCCTCGCTCGGCGCAGGGGCAAGGGCTCTCGCGCCTTCGTCGAGTGTCGTCCTGCTGTCGTCTCGCGGCCGCTGAGGCGACGACAACCCGACACTCGGCGCGGCCCGGGGCGCTCCCGCGGGATCGCGCTCAGGCGGGCAGCCGCAGCGCGACGGTCAAGGCCTCCAGCGCGATCCGCGGCTTCACGTTCTGCTCGAGCGCCAGCCGGCAGCCGAGGAGCGCGTCGATCCTCCGCAGCGCACCCTCGGCGCCGATCCGGCGGGCCAGCTCCTGCGCGTCCGCGCGGCGGTCGGGGTGCAGCAGCTGAGGCGGCTCGCCCCCGTCGACCGCCGTCGCGGCGAGCACCAGGGCATCGCGGTAGAGGCCGGCCAGGTCGACCAGCGCTCGGTCCAGGGAGTCGCGGCCGAGTCGGGTCGCCCGCGACTTCTGCCGTTTCTCCAGCTCCTTGAGCTGTCCGGCGCCGCCTCCCCGTGCGGCCACGACCCCCGGGCCGCGCGCGCCGTAGCCGAGGCTCGCCTTGACCGCTTCCGTCTCGGCGGCGTCGAGGACCGAGGTGGCGGCCTCGGTCTCCTCCTCCGCGGCGCCGACGAGATCGTCGGCGGCGTCCAGGCAGGCGGCCAGGGAGACGAGGGACAGCGGGACGTCGAGCACCGCCTTGCGGGCCAGCCGCGCGTCCTCGTCGCGCGCCAGTCGCCGCGCCCGGCCGACGTGACCGCCCGACGCCGCGGCCGACCACGCGGCCAGCGCCGGGTCGACGCCGTCCCGCCTCACGAGGACATCGGCGATCGCGTCCACCCCTGGGGTGCGCAGCCGGACCAGGCGGCAGCGCGAACGGATCGTCACCGACACGTCGTCGGGGTGCAGGCTCGGGGCGCAGAGCATCACCACGGTCCGCGGCGGCGGCTCCTCGATCATCTTCAGCACCGCGTTGGCCGCCTGCTCGGACATGCGGTCGGCGTCCTCGATGAGGATGACCTGCCAGCGCCCCCCGGACGGGGCACGCCCGGCGATCCGCACGATCTCCCGGGCCTCCTCGACCTTGATCGAGAGCCCTTCGGGGACCACGAGGTGCACGTCGGCGTGTGTGCCGGCCAGCACGGTGCGGCACTCGTGGCAGGTGCCGTCGCCGCCGTCCGGGCACTGCAGCGCGGCGGCGAAGGCGCGGGCGGCGACCGACCGGCCTGATCCCGGCGGGCCGGTGAAGAGCCAGGCGTGCGTCATCGCGGCCGGGTCGGTGACGGCGGCGCGCAACTCCTCGACGACGGCCGGCTGGCCGACCACCTGGGACCAGACGCCGTCCGGCGCCTCGACGGCGGCGGTCACGGGTGCAGTTGCGGGGTCGCGCCGGTCTGGGCGTGCGGGTGGTGGGGAACGGCCGAGGTGGCCACGTGGCCGTGGTCGACCGTCGAGCCGTTGGTCGCGGGGGCCGGGGCGTCCTGCTGGCTGAGCTGCTGCAGCGGCAGGCCGGACAGCAGGTCGGTCACCCGTACCCGGATCGCGGCGGCGATCTCGTCGGGGCTGCGCCGGGCGTCGACGACCAGGTAGCGGTCGGGCTCTGACTCGGCGAGGGCCAGGAACGTCTGCCGCACCCGCTGGTGGAAGTCCAGCGACTCCGACTCCAGGCGGTCGGCGACCGCCCGCCCCCGGGCGCGGGCCAGACCCACCTCGGGCGGCAGGTCGAGCAGCACGGTGAGGTCGGGCTTCACACCCTCGGTGGCCCAGCGGGAGAGCATGCGCACGTCGTCCAGCGGGATCGTGCGCCCGGCGCCCTGGTAGGCCAGCGAGCTGTCCACGAAGCGGTCGGTGATCACGACCTCCCCGGCATCCAGTGCCGGCCGCAGGACGTCGTGCACGTGCTGGGCCCGGTCGGCGGCGTAGAGCAGCGCCTCGGAGCGCGGTGCGATCCCGGTGTGCGCGCGGTCCAGCACGATCGACCGGATGCCGGCCCCCGAGGGCGTCGCGCCCGGCTCGAACGTGGCCCGCGCGACCAGACCCTCGTTGGTCAGCCATTCCTGCAGTCGGCGCACCTGCGTCGACTTGCCGGCGCCCTCACCGCCCTCGAAGGCGATGAGCACCCCGCCTCCCGCGAGGCGGCGGCGCGCGGTGGTGTCGCGGCGGAGCGCCGTGACGACGTCGGCGAGCAGGGGAACCGGGCGGCCGTCGTCCATCTGCCGGTAGGCCACGAGACCGACGCCGAGAGCCAGGAACCCCGCGACCAGCAGCATGATCCGCTCGCCGGTGACCGGGAGCGTGACGACCCCGAGGTCGACCTCGTGCTGGCCGATGAGGCCGACCCCGAACGGCACGATCGCCAAGGAAAGGATCAGCGCCGCCCGGACCAGCGACTGCACGATCGCGAAGGTGCGGCCGCGGATCTCGTCCTGCACCTCGGTACCGAGCAGGGTGAAACCCGCCAGGTAGGCGACGCCGGCGAAGAAGCCCATGAAGACGACCAGCAGCAGCGCGATCCAGAGCGTGAAGGTCCAGGCCATCAGCAGCACCATCGCGCCGGCGCCGACGATGGCGATGCCGAACAGCCGCTCGCGGGCGAGGTCGCGCGCGACGCTCGGCCCGATGGCGATGCCGAGACCGAGCCCGATGAAGACCGCCCCGAACAGCAGGCCGTAGGCCGCCTCGCCTCCGCCCACGGCGTTCGCGAAGGCCTGGCCGGTCGCGATGATCACGCCGGCGGCCGTCATGGCACCGGTGATGCCGATGACCAGGCCCCGGACCAGCGGCGTGTGCCCGGCGAAGGAGAAGCCGTGCTTGAGCGAGCCGAGGAAGCTCTCCTGCGGCCCGGTGGTGCCGGCCGCGCGGCGGCCGCTGATCGAGGGCAGGTTCCAGATGACCACCGCCGCGACCAGGAACGTCAGCGCGTTGAGGAACAGGGCCAGGTCGACCTCGTCGACGCCCGGAAGCAGATCGGACAGTGGGCCGCCCAGGCTGGTCAGGACCGCGAACACGATGGCGGCGAGCACCGGGGTCAGCCCGTACGTCGTGACGAGCGAGAGCTGGTTGGCCGGTTCCAGCTGGTCCTTGCGCAGCATGTTCGGGACGGCGGCCTCCTTGGCCGGGATCCAGAACAGGGTGAACGCCTCGATGAGGAACTGGGCGACGAACAGCCAGATCAGGTTGTCGACCAGCGGGATCGAGGCGAACAGCGCGAAGCGGATGACGTCGACGACCACCATCGTCTTGCGGCGGTCGAACCGGTCGGCGAAGGCCCCGGCCAGCGGCCCGAGGACGATCGCGGGCAGCAGCCGGAACAGCAGGACGCCGCCGAGGGCGAAGTTGGCCGCGGCGAACCCGTCGACGAGCGACGTGGCGGTGGCGGTGATCGCCAGCAGGCCCAGCCAGTCGCCGAAGCTGGACAGCGACATCGACAGCCACAGCTTGCGGAAGTCGCGGACGCGGAGGACCGCGCGCAGCTTCGCCACCAGACCGACCGACCCGGGGACGCCACCACCCGGGGCGCCGCGGTCCAGCTCCGTCAACGGCATCGGGGCGTCCGGCGGCACCGGTGTACCGGCGGACGGCAGTCCGTCCGCCGATACGTCGATCCGCTCAGCCGGCTGCACCGGTGGCGTCGGGTCGGACGGAATCGGGTCTCCCGGGGTCGGAGGGCGGTGCCGGCTGGTCCCTCGGCGGTCTCACGGTACCGGGAGGAGGCGACGATTCCGGCAGATTTCCGCCCGTACGGGGCAGTCTGCGACGGCCCCGGTGGCATCCGCGAGGTCCGGCTAGGGTCGATCCGGTGAACGATCCGGGACGGTCGGCGACGCCGGGCACGACCGCGTCGTGGGACCCCGCCACCTACCTGCGCTTCGCCGGTGAGCGGGCCCGACCCTTCGTCGAGCTGCTGGCCCGCGTGGGCGCCGAGGCCCCGGTCGAGGTGGTGGACCTGGGCTGCGGCGAGGGCACGATGACCGCGACACTGGCGCAGCGCTGGCCCGGCGCGCGGGTCACCGGCGTCGACTCCTCTCCCGAGATGCTCGCCTCTGCCGCGGCGTCGGCCGTGCCGGGCCGCGTGGAGTTCGTGTCCGGTGACGTTCGGGAGTGGTCACCCCCCGGGCCCGTCGACGTGGTGGTCAGCAACGCCGTCCTGCACTGGGTGCCCGGGCACGACCGCGTCCTCGCCCGGTGGGCCGGCTGGCTGCCGCCCGGCGGCTGGCTGGCCGTGCAGGTGCCGGGCAACTTCCGCGCGCCGACGCACGCCCTGCTCGCCGAGCTCTGCCGCGCCCCGCGGTGGGCCGGGCGGCTGGCCGATGCCGCCCCGCGCGCCGACGCCGTCCTGGAGCCCGACGGCTACCTCGACGTGCTGACCGCCGCCGGCCTCGCGCCCGACGTCTGGGAGACGACCTACCAGCACGTTCTCACCGGCGCCGACCCCGTCCTCGGCTGGGTGCGGGGCACCGTCCTTCTGCCGGTGCTCGCCCTTCTGGACGACGACGAGGCGGCCCACCTCACCGCCGAGTACGCGGAGGCGCTCCGGGCGGCCTACCCCGCCCGCGACGACGGGACGACGGTGCTGCCGTTCCGCCGCATCTTCGCCGTCGGCTCCCGCCCGTCCTGACGATCAGCCGGCCGAGACCGGCGCCTTCTTCGCGGCAGTGGTCTTCTTGGCCGCCGTCTTCTTCGCGGCCGTCTTCTTGGCGCCGGTCTTCTTGGCGGCCTTCTTCTTGGTCGCCGGACCACGGGCCCGGCGGTCGGCCAGCAGTTCGGCGGCCC
This sequence comes from Blastococcus sp., assembly GCA_035296685.1. Taxonomy (GTDB): domain Bacteria; phylum Actinomycetota; class Actinomycetes; order Mycobacteriales; family Geodermatophilaceae; genus Blastococcus_B. The sequence goes on along the minus strand of DATHAK010000024.1, from coordinate 61,487 downwards.
GCTCGATCGTGATCGTCTCGACGTCGTCGCCCTTGCGCAGGCTGGCGTTCGTCTCGCCGTCGGTGACGTAGGGGCCGAACCGGCCCTCGCGGACGACGACCTGCCCCTGCGTCACCGGGTCCGGACCCAGCTCCTTGAGCGGCGCCGCGGCAGCCCGGCGTCCCCGCTGCTTGGGCTGCGCGAAGATGGCCAGCGCCTCGTCGAGCGTGACGGTGAACAGCTTCTCCTCGCTGTCCAGCGAGCGGCTGTCGGTGCCCTTCTTGAGATACGGCCCGTACCGGCCGTTCAGCGCCTGGATCTCCTCGCCGTCGGGCGCGGCCCCGACCGTGCGCGGCAGGGTCAGCAGCCGCAGGGCGTCGTCCAGGGTGAGCGTCTCGGGCGACATCGACGCGAAGAGGCTCGCGGTGCGCGGCGCGTCCTTGCTGCCCTCGGGCACCACGGTGGTGACGTAGGGGCCGTAGCGGCCGGCCTTCACCACGATCGGGTGGCCCGACTCCGGGTCGGTGCCCAGCTCGCGGTCACTGGACGGCGCCGAGAGCAGCTCGGCCACCTTCTCGCTGGTCAGCTCGTCGGGCGCGAGGTCCTCGGGGATGCTCACCCGAGGGCCGTCGTCCCCACCGGCCTGGAGGTACGGGCCGTACCGGCCGACCCGGGCGACGACGGGCTTGCCGTCGGGGCTGACCGCCCGCAGCGGGATGGAGTTCACGCCGCGGGCGTCGATCTCCTCCAGCCGCTGGCCGACGATCTGCTTGAGCCCGCCGGACTCGGCGATACCGCCGCTGTGCCGGCCCTCGCCACCGAAGTAGAACTCGGTGAGCCAGTCGACCCGCTGCAGCGTGCCGCCGGCGATGTCGTCGAGCTCCTCCTCCAGCGACGCGGTGAAGTCGTAGTCGACGAGCTGCGCGAAGTGCTGCTCGAGCAGGTTCACCACGGCGAAGGCGATGAACGAGGGCACGAGCGCGTTGCCCTTCTTCCAGACGTACCCGCGGTCCTGGATCGTCTGCATGATCGACGCGTAGGTCGACGGCCGGCCGATGCCGAGCTCCTCCAGCCGGGCGACCAGGCTCGGCTCGGTGTAGCGGGACGGCGGTGTCGTCGTGTGGCCCTTGGCCTCGAGCTCCCGGGTGTCCAGCTGCTGGCCGCGCTCCAGCCGGGGCAGCCGGCGCTCGGCGTCGTCGCTGCCCGGCTCGTCGTCGCCGTTGGAGGAGGCGGCGTCGTCCCGGGACTCGACGTAGGCCTTCAGGAAGCCCGGGAAGGTGATGGTGCGGCCGCTCGCGGTGAACTCGACCGCCTCGTCGGTGGCGCTCCGGCCGGCCAGCCGGATGCTCACCGTCTGCCCGACCGCGTCGGCCATCTGCGAGGCGACCGTGCGCTGCCAGACCAGCTCGTAGAGCCGGAACTCGTCGCGGGCGAGCTGGGGGGCCAGCTGTCCCGGGGTGCGGAAGTTGTCCCCGGCCGGGCGGATCGCCTCGTGCGCCTCCTGGGCGCCCTTGGCCTTGCTCTTGTAGCGGCGCGCCTCGGCCGGGACGTAGGCGTCGCCGTAGAGCTCGCGGGCCTGCTGCCGGGCGGCGTTGATCGCCTCGTCGGAGAGGTTGGTCGAGTCGGTCCGCATGTAGGTGATGTGGCCGTTCTCGTACAGCCGCTGCGCCACCCGCATGGTCTGCGCCGACGACCAGCCCAGCTTGCGGCCGGCCTCCATCTGCAGCGTCGAGGTGGTGAACGGGGCGTACGGACGGCGCCGGTACGGCTTCTCGTCGACCCGGCTGACCGTCACCGGGCGACCCTCCAGACGCGCCGCCAGGCCCCGGGCGCCGGCCTCGTCGAGGTGCACGACGTCGCCGCTCACCCGGCCGGTCGCCGGGTCGAAGTCCTTGCCCGTGGCGACCCGGCTGTCGTCGACGCTGACGAGCCGGGCGCGGACCGTCGTCGGCTCGCCCTCGTCAGTGGCCGCAGCGGGCCGGGGGACGGCGAAGGTGCCCTCCAGCGACCAGTAGTCGGCGGCGTGGAAGGCCATCCGCTCGCGCTCGCGCTCGACGACGATGCGCGTCGCGACCGACTGCACGCGGCCGGCGGAGAGCTTGGGCAGCACCTTCTTCCAGAGCACCGGGCTGACCTCGTAGCCATAGAGGCGGTCGAGGATGCGGCGGGTCTCCTGGGCGTCGACCAGGGCGGTGTCGAGCTCGCGGGGGCTCGCGACGGCGCGAGCGATGGCCTCGGGCGTGATCTCGTGGAAGACCATCCTGTGCACCGGGACGCGCGGCTTGAGCGTGTCGACCAGGTGCCAGGCGATCGCCTCGCCCTCGCGGTCCTCGTCCGTCGCGAGGTAGACCTCGCTGGCCTCCTTGACCAGCTGCTTGAGCCGGCTGACCTGCTGCCTGCGGTCGGGGCTGACGACGTACAACGGCTCGAAGGAGTTGTCGACGTCCACCCCGAGGCGGGCCCAGGCCGCCCCCTTGTGCTCCGCCGGCACGTCGGCGGCGTTGCGCGGCAGGTCCCGGATGTGCCCCACGCTGGCCTCGACGACGTACCCGCTGCCCAGGTAGCCGGCGATCTTGTTGGCCTTGGTCGGGGACTCCACGATGACCAGCGGCTTCCCCCCGGACGCGGCCGTGCGCCGGCGCGCGGGCGCCTTGGTGCCGCCGGCGGTCGCGTCGGTGCTCTCGCTTCCGGTCTCGCTGGTCTTCGTGGGCACGGTGCTCCTGTCGGTGGTGCTGCGGGGTGGTGCGGGGTCGTACTGGAGGTGGGCCTGTCCGGTGCCGGGCCCGCTCGACCGGACTCCGGTCTCCTGCGCCCCCGACGCCGGCGGGGCGCTGTCGCGAGAAACGCCCCCTCGGCGGGCCACGGTAAGCCACATCCAGGGAAAGACGCCGGGCGCGACCCGCTCCGGGCGTGCCGTTCCGCACAGAACGTCGCCCGGAGGGCTGTGTTCCCCCTCGGCGGGAACACAGCCCTCCGGCCGGGGTCATGCCGGCTGCCGGGCCCCGGCCAACACCTCCCCCACGGCGGACAGGGTGGGGCGGTCAGCGTCGAGGTACTCCGAGTGACCCGTGCCCGGATCGGCGGGCAGATGCGTCGACCCGAACCCGTCGGCCCAGGTCGTGCTCCCGAACCAGCGCATCCAGGACACCGGGTCGGCCGGCGAGGCGGCGTCGTAGACCTCGGGCGCCTCCAGCGCCCCGGCGTCGCCCTGCATCCCGGGACTGCCCAGCAGCACGACGGCGTCCGCGTCGAGGTCTCCGGGGGCGTCGGCGGCCTCGTCCACGACGACGGTTCCGTAGCTGTGCGCCACGACGGTCGTACGGACCGGCCCGTTCCCGGTGGCGGTACGACCGGCGTCCATCCCGGCCAGGGTGCTCGCCAGCGCGACGCCGCCCCCCTCCGCCTGCAGCCGGAAGGCCGCGGTCGGCAGGCTGGACGGCGTGCGGTAGCCCAGCCACGCCACGGTCGCGACCTCCAGGCCGGGCGCCGCGGCACGCGCGGCGTCCCGGACGGCCCGGGCGTGCCGGGTCAGCTTCCCCAGGTCGTCGGCCGGACTGGTGAGGATTCCCGGGACCAGCACCCCCACCGCGTCGGCAGTGTCCAGGTTGCCGAGACCCAGCGCCACCCGGTCGCCCGGGAGGTCGAGCAGCTGCAGCTGCACCTCCTCTCCCGCGGCCTCCTCCACCGCGATGGTCCGGGCCACGACGGCGGCCGTCGCCGCGAGGTCGTCCGGCAGGTCGGGATCGCGGAGTGCCCGGTCCAGCAGCCGCCGGTTCGCCTGGTCGCGTGCCCATGCGGGAACGCCGTCGAGGGCCCCCACCGCATCGGGGGCCCAGGCGATCGCCGCGCGCTGCGCGGCGGGGCCCAGATCGGCCCACCACCCCGCGACGTCGGCAGGGCTGCCCCCGGACGGGACGCGAGGTACGGGAACCGGCCCGACGAGGGGCAGCTCCGCGGCGAGGTCGTCGAATCGCGCCGGGACGAACGCGTCGTGGACCCCGAGACCCGAGAGGACGCTGCCGGCTTCCTCCGCCGCCGCGGCGGCCCGACGGGCGTGATCCAGGGCTTCCTCGGCGGCGAACAGGGCCGGAGCATCGACTCCCGAGCCCGCGAGCAGCGCTCCCGCGGTCGCCGGGACGTCGCCGGCGCCGCGGAGCCCGACGACGGCGAGCTCGTGGGCCAGCCCGGCCTCATCGACCAGCCGTCGGTAGGCGGCCAGCGACCGGGCCACAGCGTCGTCCACCGCCCAGGCCACCGCGGCCAGCTCGGTCACGGCCTCCGCGGCGGTGCGGGCGGCCGGCCCGCACCAGGTCTCCCCCGAATCCACCACCCGTCCGACGCCCTGCAGCCGGGCCCGCCAGGGCGAGAGCCGCTCGGCGACGCCGGCCAGGAGGGCCACGGTGCGCCGCAGGAGGGGCACGTCCCAGTGGGCGATGGCGGCCAGCGCGGCGGTCGTCCCGCCGGGTGCCGGCGCGGGGACGGTCACCGGGCCGCCGGGCCGGCCGTCTGCCCGGCGACGCCGATGCCCGTCGCCAGCGACCGGTCGTGCGCCCGGTAGACGTCCGCCGCGTCGGCGAAGGTGGTGGCGAGGGCGGCCGCACGCCCGGCGAGCAGCTCGCCCAGGGACGCCCAGGCGGCGGCCGTGGCGCCGGCGGACCAGCCCGCCGTCCCGCCGAGAGCGAGCGGGAGGGACGCGGCCGCGGCACGGCTCAGGTCGGCGTCCGCGGACAGCTCGGCCGAGAGGGAGGCCAGTTCGGCGCCGAGGGCCGCCACCGCCGCGGGCTCGATGGCCACCCGTCCGGCCGGGTGGGTGGGGTGTCCGGGCGAGGTCATGGGGCCCTCCGTCGTCGTCCCGGTCCAGGGCGGACCGGAGGCGACGGACGCTAGGAGCGCCCCGGGTGGGTTCGTGCGCCGTCGTCCACACGCGACGGCGGGTTCCACAACCGCACCGCGATCCTCCGGCCGGGGTGGGTCCGGCCGGGGGATCGCGAGGTGCCGGTGCTCAGGGAGCGGTCGTGGTCAGCGTCCCCGTCGTGTCGGTGGCAGCCCCACCGACGACGATCGAGCGCCGCTTGGACACCAGCACGGAGGCGACGATGACCAGTACCGCGGCGAGCGCGATGAGGACACGGACCGTGGTGTTGGCGTCGTCGCCGAACGACAGCCCGACGATCGCCGGGGCGATCAGGAGCGCGACGAGGTTCATCACCTTGAGCAGCGGGTTGATCGCCGGTCCGGCGGTGTCCTTGAACGGGTCGCCGACGGTGTCACCGATGACGGTGGCCGCGTGGGCCTCGCTGCCCTTGCCGCCGTAGGCGCCGTCCTCGACCATCTTCTTCGCGTTGTCCCAGGCGCCACCGGAGTTGGCGAGGAAGACGGCCATGAGCGTCCCGGCCGCGATGGCGCCGACCAGGTAGGCGGCCAGCGGCCCGATGCCGAGCCCGAACCCGACGGCCACCGGCGCGAGGACGGCGAGCAGGCCGGGGGTGGCGAGCTCGCGCAGCGAGTCCTTGGTGCAGATGTCCACGACCGCGCTGTAGTCGGGCCGCTCGGTGTAATCCATGATCCCGGGCCGCGTGCGGAACTGCTCGCGGACCTCGAAGACCACCCGCCCGGCGGCCCGCGAGACGGCGCTGATGGCCAGCCCCGAGAAGAAGAACACGACCGATGAGCCGAGGACCGCCCCGACGATGTTCTTCGAGTTCACCAGCTCGAAGGCGTTGCCCAGGGTCGCGCCGGCCTCGTCGAGGGCCACCTCGATCTGGGCGCTGTAGGAGCCGAAGAGCGCCGTGGCGGCGAGCACCGCGGTGGCGATCGCGATGCCCTTGGTGATGGCCTTGGTGGTGTTGCCGACGGCGTCGAGATCGGTGAGCACGCGCGCGCCGGTCTCGTCGATGTCGCCGGACATCTCCGCGATGCCCTGGGCGTTGTCGCTGACCGGCCCGAAGGTGTCCATCGAGACGATGACGCCGGCGGTGGTCAGGAGGCCGCAGCCGGCGAGCGCGACGGCGTACAGCGCGGCGGCGCCGCCGATGAGCGAGGCCCCGTAGACGGCGGCACCGATCAGGACGGCGGCGTAGACCGCGGACTCCAGGCCGAGCGAGATGCCCGAGAGGATGACGGTGGCCGGCCCGGTGAGGGAGCTGCGGCCGATGTCGCGGACCGGCTTGCGGCTCGTCTCGGTGAAGTAGCCGGTGAGCTGCTGGATGGCCGCGGCCAGGACGACGCCGATCAGCACCGACACGAAGCCGAGCACCTGCGGGCTGACCGTCAGGTTCTCCGCGTCAGAGATGCTCGGCAGGTAGATGAACGACGCGGCGGCGACCAGGACCAGCGAGACCGCCGCGGAGGTGAAGAAGCCGCGGTTGATCGGGGCCAGGCCGCTGGAGTCGGACTTGCCGGGGTTGCTGGCCAGGATGCCCACGACCGACGCGATGACGCCGATGCCCGCGACCAGGAGCGGGAAGACCATGCCCACCGCGCCGAAGAAGACCTGACCGAGGATCAGCGCGGCGACCAGGGTGACCGCGTAGGACTCGAAGAGGTCGGCGGCCATGCCGGCGCAGTCGCCGACGTTGTCGCCCACGTTGTCGGCGATCGTCGCCGCGTTGCGCGGGTCGTCCTCGGGGATGCCGGCCTCCACCTTGCCGACCAGGTCGGCGCCGACGTCGGCGGCCTTCGTGAAGATGCCGCCGCCGACACGCATGAACATGGCGAGCAGGGCGCCGCCGAAGCCGAAGCCCTCGAGCACGATGGGGGCGGTGTCGTCGAAGAGCAGGAGGGCCGCGGCGGCGCCGAGCAGCCCGAGGCCGACGGTGATCATCCCGCAGACGCCGCCGGTGCGGTACGCGATCCTGAAGGCCGGGCGGTAGCCGCCTGCGCGGGCCGCCGCGGCGACCCGGACGTTGCCCCGCGTGGCCAGCGTCATGCCGATGAAGCCGACCATCGCGGAGAAGAACGCGCCGATCAGGAAGAAGACCGCCCGGCCTGCCCGGGTGCCCCAGCCGCCGTCGGCGACCGGCAGCACCAGCAGGAGGAGGAACACGATGACGGCGAAGACGCCGAGCGTGCGGAACTGCCGTTTCAAGTAGGCCGCCGCACCTTCCTGCACCGCCACGGCGATCTCGCGCATCTTCACCGTTCCCTGGTCGGCGGCCAGGACGGCCCGTACCAGGTAGGCGGCGAAACCGAGGGCGGCCAGGGAGATGGCGAGGACGATGACGACCAGGGTCACGTCCCCGCCGGACAGCGAACTGTCGGGCATGTATTCCTCCAAGCGGTCGACGGCCGCCGGGAGGCGCGTGTCTGCACCCCGGATCGGCGGAGTTCGCGCCGGTATCGGAGATCCGCGGACCGAGCGCGGCGTGAGTGTAAGTGAGGTCACAGCGCGTACAGACGTCCACGACGTTTTGTCGCCCGCATCACACCCCGGCCGGCTCTCGCCACCCTGGGTTGCCGAAGGGTGTGACAGTGGAGAGGTGACGTCGGTCCACCCGGTCCGCCCGGCTCCCCCTCCCGGCGCGGCGACCGAACGACGGGGGCCGGTGGCGGGCAACCCCAGCCGGCGTTCCGGTGCCGCGGACGGGGCCCTTCCCGGGGCCGAGCTCCTCGCGTCCGTGCTGGCCGGCACGGCCGAGGAGGAGCAGCCCGTCACCCATGTCCACCACGTACCGGTGCGCGAGAGCAGCACCCTGCCCTGGCCGGACTGGGTGTCTCCCGGCCTGCGCGGGCGGCTGGAGGAGCGCGGCGTCCGCGCCCCCTGGCGCCACCAGATCGACGCGGCGCAGCTGGCGCGCGAGGGCCGGCACGTCGTCGTCGCGACGGGCACGGCCTCCGGGAAGTCGCTGGCCTACCAGCTGCCGGCGCTGACCCGGCTCGCCGAGGACCCGCGTGCCTGCGTGCTCTACCTGGCCCCGACCAAGGCGCTCGCCCGCGACCAGCTCGCCTCGGTGGCCGCGCTCGCCGACCCCTCCGTGCGGCCCGCGGCCTACGACGGCGACACCCCGGCCGAGGAGCGGGACTGGGTGCGGCGGCACTCGCGCTGGATCGTCACCAACCCGGACATGCTGCACCGCGGGATCCTTCCGGCCCACCAGAGGTGGTCCAGCACGCTGCGCCGGGTCGCCTACGTCGTCATCGACGAGTGCCACGCCTACCGCGGGGTGTTCGGATCCCACGTGGGGCACGTCCTCCGTCGCCTGCGACGGATCTGCCGCCGGTACGGGACCGAACCGGTGTTCGTGCTGGCCTCGGCCACGGTGGCCGACCCGGCGGCCGCTGCCACCCGGCTGGTCGGGGCCCCCGTGGAGGCGGTCACCGACGACGGCTCCCCCCGTCCCGGGGCAACGTTCGCCCTCTGGGAACCGCCGCTGACCGAGCGCACCGGCGAGCACGGCGCACCCCTGCGGCGGTCCGCGGCCGCCGACGCCGCCGGTCTGCTGGCCGACCTGGTCGAGCGCGGAGCCCGGACGCTCTCCTTCGTCCGGTCGCGCCGCAGCGCCGAGTCGGTGGCGGAGCAGGCCCGGCGGCTCCTGCACGACCGCGGCCGCGACGACCTCGTGCGCCGGGTGGACTCCTACCGGGGCGGTTACCTGCCCGAGGAGCGGCGGGAGCTGGAGCGGGCGTTGTCGGCCGGCGAGCTCCTGGGAGTCGCGACGACCAATGCCCTGGAGCTCGGCATCGACATCGCGGGGCTCGACGCCGTCGTGCTCGCCGGGTACCCCGGCACGCTGGCCTCGCTCTGGCAGCAGGCCGGCCGGGCAGGCCGAGCCGAGAAGGAGTCGCTGGTCGTCTTCGTGGCCCGCGACGACCCGCTGGACCACTACCTCGCCCACCACCCGCGGGCGGTGTTCGGCCGACCGATCGAGGCCACGGTCACCGATCCGGCCAACCCGTACGTGCTCGGACCGCAGCTGTGCTGCGCGGCCGCCGAGCTCCCGCTCCGGCCGGAGGATCTCCCCGATTTCGGGGGGCCGGTCGCCGAGGCGCAGCTCGAGGAGCTGGTGGCGGCCGGGCAACTGCGACAGCGCCCGGCCGGCTGGTACTGGGCCGGACGCGGCCGCCCGGACGTCGACATCCGCGGCAGCGGCGAGGAGCCCGTCGCGATCATCGAGGCCGACACCGGGCGCCTGCTCGGCACCGTCGACGGGGACGCCGCCCACTCGACCGTGCACGACGGCGCGCTCTACGTGCACCGCGGGGAGACCTTCGTCGTCGACGAGTTCGACGTCGACGACGCGTGCGCGGTCGTGCACGCCGAGAGCCCGGACTGGACGACGGTCGCCCGCGACGTCACCGACCTGGGCATCGCGTCCATCGACCGCACGCGCCGGCTGGGAACGGTCACCGCGCACACGGGCGTGGTGGACGTGACCAACCAGGTGGTCGCCTACCAGCGACGGCGTCTGGGCACCGGCGAGGTGCTGGCCGAGTTCCCGCTCGACCTCCCGGCCCGGCAGCTGCGCACCCGGGCGGTGTGGCTGACCCTGTCCGACCGGGCGATCGAGCGGGCCGAGGTCGACGACGTGGAGCTCCCGGGCGCGCTGCACGCGGCCGAGCACGCGGCCATCGGCATCCTGCCGCTGCTGGCCACCTGCGACCGCTGGGACCTGGGCGGCCTCTCCACCGCCCTGCATCCGGACACCGGGACGGCGACGATCTTCGTCTACGACGGCCATCCGGGCGGGGCCGGTTTCAGCGAACGCGGCTTCGGCGTGCTGCGGCAGTGGCTGCAGGCGACCCGGGCCACGGTCGCCAGTTGCGAGTGCGAGAGCGGTTGTCCCTCGTGCGTCCAGTCGCCGAAGTGCGGCAACGGCAACGACCCCCTCGACAAGGCGGGCGCGGTGCGGGTGCTCGACGTCGTCCTCGACGAGCTCGCCGCCGTCGAGGGCCCGCTGGATGCGGACGGATCCGACGACAGGGCCGACGCGGGCGCCGCCACGCCGGCTCGCTGACCCCACGAACTCCGGCGCGACCGGACCGGCCCGCGCCCGGGCTGTCACGACGTGGACACCGAGTCCGCCGAGACGGAGGCGCACCCGGACAACGACGTCCGCGACGGCGTCCGCGGTCACCGAGCACGCCGTCAGCTCGGCGGAGTTCGCCGCGGCGATCCGCGCCGCGCGGACACATCCGTCGTCGTGTCCGGCTACGGCCCGCCCGGCGGCGGCGAGCGCGGTGAGGTCGGCCGCCGCGGTGGCGCGGTGCCGCGCCACGACGGCCGCCCCCACCAGCACCGCGGCCGTGCCCACCAGCCCGAGGACGGTCGAGAGCGCCAGCATCCAGACCGTCGCCGAGCCGCGGTCCCCTCGGGATCGGCGCACGCTCATCCGGCCGGCCCCGGAGGCCCGGGCTCGCGCATCCCGACCGCCGATGCCTCCACCGGAACGCCCACTGGCAGCGACCCGAGGAGCGGGATCCGGGCCGCCACGCTCACGCGGACCGCCTCGCCCTCGTCCGCGATGGTGACCACAGCGCCGTCCGGCGCCGCGCGGGACGCGAGCTCGGTGACGACGGAGACCGTCTCCCCGCGGGCCGCGGCGCGGGCGCCCTCGCGGGCGGCGTCCACGCAGCGCAGCTGACCGCCCACGGCCGTCACGGCGGCGACCGCGGCCGCGAGCACCAGGAGCAGCACGGGCAGCACCACCGCCGTCTCGGCCGTGACCATCCCGGCCTCGCGGTGCGTCCCGGCCCGCAGGCGAGCGAGGCGCACCGTCAGGAGAGGGTGGCCAGTGCGGACTCGATCAGATCGGTCAGCCCGGTGACGATCGAGCTGCCGGTGACGACCCGGTAGAGCACGGCGGCGAAGGCGCAGGCGGCGACGGTGCCCACCGCGTACTCCGCCGTGCTCATGCCCGCTTCCCCGGTGGCCCGGAGCGCCGCCCACCGCCGGGCCAGGACGCTCCCCCGTGCGGGGCGCTCCCGACCGCGCTCGTCCTCCTGCGTGCTCCTCACGGCTACCTCCTCGGTGGCCCCGTCGGGGCCGTCTCCCCGAGCGTGTCCGCCCGGAGACGCCCGGCCGAGACGTCCGGGGGATCTGTGGACGGGCCCGGTGGCTGTGGATCAGCCGAAGACGTCGGCGGCGATCCCGAGCACCAGCGGAACCACGCCGAGGAGAGGAACGCAGGCAGGAAGCACAGGCCCAGCGGAGCGAGGACCCAGATCCCGGCCCGGCCGACCGCGGCCGCGTCCGCCGCGCGCACGGCGACGCGAGCCTCCGCCGCGAGCACCCGGAGGGCGGGAACGGCCGCGGACCCCGACGTCCCGGCCCGGACGAGCACCCGACCCAGAGGGGCCAGCGGAGACGGCACTCCGCTCCACGCTGCTCGGGCCTCCCCGCCGAGCCGGGAATGCGCGGCGACCAGCCGCAGGTGCCGCCCTACCGGGGCCGGCACGGCGTCGCCCACCGCGGCGAGGGCCGCTCCGATCGGCATCCCGGCCGAGAGGCACACCGCCAGCAGGTCGCACGTCCCGGGCAGGTCGCGGGCCATGGCCGCACGAAGCTCTGCGCTCCGGTCGCGTCCCGCCCTCGTCACCAGCCGCTCGGCGGCGACGGTGACCACGAGCCCGGCCACAAGCCCGACAGCGCCTCCCAGGACCAGGCCGGTTCCGACGCCGGCCGCTCCGGCCATGGCCCAACGGCGCCCGGCGCCCGGTCCGGACCGCTCTCCCCCAGCGGTCGGCGGCGCCGGGAGGAGCCGGCTCGTGCGCCGGGCCACCGCGGTGCGCTGCGACGGCCAGACCCAGAGGGCCGCCGCCAGCAGCGCCAGGACCGCGCCCGTCGGGGGCATCCCGGGGACCGCGGTCATCACGGGCCCAGCGCCCGGTCGATCAGCCTGCGCGACCAGGCCAGGCCGGCGCACTCGAGACCGGTCCCCACGACGAGCAGCACCTGCCCGCTTCCGGTCGTGGTGAGGACCCGCCACGGGTCAGCGCCGACGCCGCTGCCCATCGCCAGCCCGAGCACCGGCAGACCGGCCAGCACCATCGCGCTCGCGCGCGCACCCGCCGTCGCCGACCTCAGTTCCGTCGAGGCGCCGTTGCGGGCGCGCAGGTCGTCCTCGACCGCACCGACCACCGCGGCCAGCGAGCACCCGGTCCTGCCGCTGAGCACCACGGCCGCAGAGACCCGGCGTAGGGCCTCGGTCAGCGGGGCGTGGCCCTCGAGGGACGAACCGGCGCCCGGGGCGCGGACCGCCTGGACCAGCGCCCGCCCGGTGGGGTCGTCTCCGCACGCCGTCCGGGCCGCCGCCACGGCGGACTCCAGCGATCGACCGCTCCGCAACTCGGCGGCCAGCGCACCGAGACCGTCGGCGAGCGACCCCAGGCGGGATCCCTGGACGCGACGTTCGCGACCGGCCGACCAGGCGCGGGTACTCGCGTACGCGGCCGCCGCGGCGAGGGCGGAGACCAGCGCGGTGCTGACCACGGCCGCCACGGTGGCCGCTCCGACGGCGGCCACGACGGCCAACGGTGGCCGGGCGCCGGACCGCCACCCGGCCCGGCCCTCGGCGCCGGCTACGAGGGACACCCGATGCCGCCGCGTTACGCCGCGGTCCGGCCACACCAGGACCGCGAGGGCGGCGGACAGCAGGGCGCCATTCACCTGTCCCGCCCCTCCCCGTCCGCCAGCAGCTCGCGCAGCCGGTCGCCGGCGGGACACGGGCCACCGTCGGCCCGCCAGCCCGGCTCCACGACGACGAGTTCGCCGGCACGCCCGAGCACCCCGAGCTCGGACACCCGCCGCCCACCCGGCGCCCGCCGGAGGTGCACCACGACCGCGAGCGCCGCGGCCGCCTGGCTGTGCACGGCCGCACGGTCGAGTCCCGCCGCGACGCCGAGGGCCTCCAGCCGGGCGGGCACCTCGGCCGGCCGGTTGGCGTGCAGCGTTCCGCAGCCGCCGTCGTGCCCGGTGTTGAGCGCAGCGAGCAGATCGACGACCTCCGCGCCGCGGACCTCCCCCACGACCAGCCGGTCGGGTCGCATGCGCAGCGCCTGGCGCACCAGGTCCCGCAGTCCGACGGCTCCCATCCCCTCGACGTTGGGCGGACGCGTGAGCAGGTGGACGACGTGCGGATGGGCGGGGGTGAGCTCCGCGGCGTCCTCGCAGACCACCAGGCGCTCGGCCGGCTCGACCTCGCCCAGCAGCGCCGACAGCAGGGTCGTCTTGCCCGAACCGGTGCCGCCCGTGACGAGGAACGCCGTCCGCCGGGCGACCAGGGCCCGGAGCAGCCCGTCGCTCTCGCCGGGCAGCGTGCCGAGGGCCGCCAGGTCGTCGAGGCCGTGCGCGCACCGGCGGAGCAACCGCAGGGACAGACAGGTGCCAGTACCCGACACCGGTGGCAGCACGGCGTGCAACCGGGTGCCGTCGCAAAGGCCGACGTCGACCCAAGGCGCGGCGTCGTCGAGCCGCCTCCCCGCTCCCGCGGCCAGCCGCACCGCCAGCCGGCGGACGGCCTCGTCGTCGCGGAAGCGGACGCGGGTCAGTTCCAGGCCCGAGCCGCGGTCGATCCACACGCGATCCGGCCCGTTGACCAGGACGTCGGTGACCTCCGGATCACGGAGCAGCGGCTCGAGAACTCCGGCGCCGGCCAGCTCGTCGACGGCATCCCGCACCGCGAGCAGCACGTCGTCGTCGCCGAGCAGGCCGTCGGCCTCCTCCCGGACGAGCGCCGCCAGACCTGCCCGGGTGGGCGTTCCCTCGTTCAGCGCGAGCCGGGCACGGACCCGGTCCAGCAGAGCGGGCGGGTTCACGGCGCCGACGTCTCCCGGGCGGCGGAGCGGACGGCGCCCAGCACCCTGCGGGCGACCCTCCCCAGCGGTGACCGCGGCGACACCGAAGGCGGTTCCCCGCGCTCCCCCCGTGGCACGACGCTGCGGTCGTGGCCGAGCTCGGCGAGCACCGGGCGGCCCACGACGTCGGCGACCTCGCGCGCGGACAGCCCTCCGGGCAGGCCGGCCACGACCAGCTGTGCGTCCGACCAGGGCGAGCCGGGACTCCCGACGAGCAGCCGCGCGGCAGTCGCCGCCCGCAGCCGCGCCGGCACGACGAGGACGGCCAGATCGGCCGCGGCCAGGACGGACGCCGCTCCGTCGCTGCCGTTGCCCGTCCTGGGCACGTCGACGACCACGGGCCACCCGCCCGAGCGCAGGCCGTCGACGACGGCGACCAGCGCCTCGTCGGGCACCGGTACGACGGCGGAGCGGGAGGCGGCGAGCACGTGCACGCCGGCGACCTCGGGGAGTGCGGCCAGCAGCGCGTCCCCGGACACCCGGCCACGGAGCCCCGTGAGCTCCGGCCAGCGGAGTCCCTCCGCCCGCTCCGCCCCGAGCAGCAGGTCGAGGCCGGCTGCCCACGGGTCGGCGTCGACGAGCACGACGCCCGGTGCCGCGCTCAGTGCGACGGCGGTCGCGAGCGTGCTGGCGCCCGCGCCTCCGCAGCTCCCGCCGACCGCCAGCAGCCACCCCCGGTCGACCGGTGACCGGACGGCCGCGGCGGCCCGCGACAGCAGCCAGGACTCGTCGCCGGGCAGCAGCGCCACGCGCTCGGCGCCGATCTCGACGGCACCCGCCCACTCCTCCGGCGGCAGCTCCCGCGCCGCGACCACGACCACGCCCGGCCGCCGGGGCAGCGACCGCACCGCCGCCGAGCCCACCGCCTCGGCGCCCACCAGGACCAGCGGCGCATGGCGGTGCGCCCGGCGCAGCGCGGGACCCCCGGTGGCCAGTTCCGGCTCGGTGCCGGCGGCGGCCAGGAGCCGCAACAGGTCGTCCAGGAGGTACTCGTCGGTGCTGATGACGAGCGGACGGGCAGCAGGGGTGCGCAGCGCGGACACGCCCCGACCCCATCCGGGGATGGGCAGACATCGCCAGCTCGAGCGGGAAACTGTGGATGACCCGAACGGGTGTGGACGGCGCGCGGGCAGGACCGCCGGATTCCGCTCCACTTACAGTCGTGACTTGTGACCCGCGCAGCGGCGTTCTTCGACCTGGACAAGACGGTCATCGCCAAGTCCAGCACCCTGGCGTTCGGCCGCCCGTTCTTCCAGGGCGGGCTGATCAACCGCCGCGCCGTGCTCAAGACCGCCTACGCCCAGCTGGTCTTCTCCCTCGCCGGAGCCGATGCCCAGCAGATGGAGCGGCTCCGCGCCCAGCTCACCGCGATGGTCACCGGCTGGGACGCCGCCACGGTCCACGACATCGTCCGCGAGACCCTGCACGACATCGTCGACCCGCTGATCTACGCGGAGGCCGCCGACCTGATCGAGGAGCACCGCGCGGCGGGCCGCGAGATCGTGATCGTCTCCAGCAGCGGGGCCGAGATGGTGGGCCCGATCGGCGAGATGCTCGGGGTCGACCGGGTGGTGGCCACGCGGATGGTCACCCTGGACGGCCGGTACACCGGGGAGATCGAGTTCTACGCCTACGGCGAGAACAAGGCCGAGGCCATGCGCCAGGTGGCCGCCGAGGGCGGCTACGACCTCGCCGACTGCTACGCCTACAGCGACTCGATCACCGACCTGCCGATGCTGACCGCCGTCGGGCACCCCACCGCCGTCAACCCGGACCGCGGGCTGCGCAAGGCGGCACTGGAGAACGGCTGGCCGGTCCTGCAGTTCACCCGGCCGGTGAGCATGCGCTCCCGCTTCTCGGTCCCCCCGGCGCCGGTGGTCACCGGTGCCGCGGTCGGTGTGGGGGCGGCGGTCGTCGGCCTGGCCTGGTACGCCCGGCACCGGGCGCTCCGGTCCGGGCTGCTTCCCACCGTGCAGGACCCCTCCCCGCTTCCCGGCCGCCGCCGGCGTCGCGGGGCCTGAGGAGTCGGCGGGGCATCCCCGCTGCCGCTGACGGTTGGGTCATCCTGCCGTCGTGCTCACCGTGGTCCTCGCGTGGCTGGCCGTCCTGGCCCTGCTCGTGGCCGCGGTCCTGTTCGGTCAGACCGCCCGCACGTCGCCCCGTCGTCGGCGGCGCCGCAGGTCGCGGAGGCGCCGGATCGGCTTGTTCCTCTCCCTGTCGGGGCCGTGGATCGCCGTCCTCGGCGCCGTCGCGGCGGGAGCGCTCACGGGCGCCTGGCTCGTGGCCGCCGCAGGGGCCGCCTGCGGCATCGTCGCCACCGCGGTCGCCGGGCTCACCCTCCGGCCGCGCTGACCGCCCCTCAGCCGCGCAGCAGGCTCTCGCAGATCGCCAGGCCCTCCAGGGCGCCGTGCTCGGTGGCGCGGCAGCAGTGCACCAGCCACCCGGCGACGCCGTCCGGGGACGCCGACGCGTATCCGGCCAGCGCGTCCTCGTACGCCTCCCGGCCGAGCTCGACGAAGCCGACCTCCGGCACCGAGACCGCCTTCGGGTCCAGGCCCCGCGCGATGCCGGTGAGCCGGCCGGCGGCGCGGGCGACGACGCCGTCCGCGGTGCCGAACGGTGCCAGCGCGGCCAGCTCGCCGTGCACCAGGGCGGCCACCAGGACGGCGGGCGCCCCCGTGGTCCCCGTGACCAGGGCGAACAGTCCCGACAGCCGGGGCCCGGCGTGCGGCGCCGGCCGGCCCAGGTCGGCGCGGTCGGCCAGGTCGGCCGCGGCGAGCACGTGCAGCCGGGCCAGCACCTGACCGGGCGCCCGCGACCAGGTCTCGACCATCGCCCCCAGCCCGGCGGAGGCCCGCAACGCGCCCTGCACGACCGGATCCGCGACCTCCCCCGAGCGGAGCTCGGCCAGGGGCACGTCCACGCCCTCGAGGGCGGCCGACGCGCGAGCGCCGCGCAGCGCGGACTCGGTGCTCACGCCGGCCGACTCACGCCGCAGCACCTTGTGACCGAGCAACCGGTCGATCCCGGCGCGGGCCGCGTCGGCGGCGTCGCGCACCCCGGGCAGGTCCAGCAGCGGGGCCAGCGGGTCGGACGCGCCCGGACGGCTCGCCGGGCGGGCGCCGGGGCGGACGGGGATGCTCACGGCGACGACGGTACGAGGCTCCCTCCCCCGGCCCGCACGGCCCTCGCCTACGCTTCGACCTGCCATGGCCCGCCCGCTGACCCTGCTGCTCGTCCGCCACGGGCAGAGCGAGTGGAACGCCGCGGGGCTGCTGCAGGGCCAGACCCCGCACGTGCCGCTCACCCCGCTCGGCCATCAGCAGGCGGCCGCGGCGGCCACGGAGCTCGCGCAACTGCGGCCCGGAGCCCTCCTGTCCAGCGACCTGCACCGCGCCGTGCAGACCGCCGAGCACTGCGCCCGGGCGACCGGCCTGTCGGTGGAGACGACCCCGGCGCTGCGCGAGCAGGCCTACGGCGAGCTCGAGGGACGGCCGTCCCGGGAGCTGTGGGACCTCGTCGACTGGACCGATCCGCACTGGTCGGCGCCGGGCGGAGAGAGCCTGGCCGAACTGCACGCCCGGGTGGAGGCGTTCCTCAAGGACCTCGCGGCCGATCCGCCGGCCGACGTCCTCGCCCTGGTCACCCACGGCGACACCATCCGGGCCGCGCAGGCCGTGGTCGCAGGCCTCGGAGCCGACGCCCTGCCCGTGCTCACGCCGCACAACGGCACGGTGACCCGGCTGGAGCTCTTCGCGTGACGCGGTCCTGAGCGGGCCGCGATGAGATGGACCGGCCCGCTGGAGTCCGCCGCACTGCTCACCGTGCTACCGGTACCGGCCCGCGCCACGACGTCCTCCCGCGGGGTGCTGCCCTGGGCGCCGCTGGTCGGCCTCGTCCTCGGTGGGGTCGCAACGGGCGTCGCCGTCCTCGTGGCGCGGTGGATCTCGCCACTGGCCGGCGCCGTCCTGGCCCTCGCGGTCCTCGCGCTGCTGACCCGCGGTCTGCACCTCGACGGGCTGGCCGACACCGCCGACGGGCTCGGCCCGGTGCACGATCGGGAGCGGGCCCTCCAGGTGATGCGCCAGGGCGACGTCGGCCCGTTCGGCGTGGTCGCCCTGGTCCTCACCCTGCTGCTGCAGACCGCCTGCCTGGCCGCGCTCCTGCCGGTCGACCACGGCTGGCTCGCGCTCTGGACGGCGGTGGCCGCGGCGCGGCTGGCGATGGCCCGCGCGGGCCTCCCCGGCGTGCCCGCGGCCGAGGGGTCGTCCCTGGGCCGGCTGGTCGCCGGCACCGTCTCGGCGCCCTGGCTCACCGGCTGCGGCCTGGCCCTCGTCGTCCTCGTCGTCGTCGGTGCCGCGGGGGACGTCGCGGCGGCCGGGCGGCTGCTCGCCGCCGCGGCGGCGGGTCTGCTGGCGGCCGAGCTCGTGCAGCGGCGGGCACGCGCCCGGCTCGGCGGCGTGACCGGCGACGTGATGGGTGCGATGGGCGAGACCGCGACGACGGTGGCACTGCTCGTCGCGGCGGCCCTTCTCCGCTGACGGAGGTCAGGCCGTGATCGCGTCCAGTCGCTGGAGGAGGTCGTGGGCTGCCAGTTCAATCTCCTTGTGGCCCCACTCCGCCGCGCGGTAGTGACAGGCGATCAGGCCCATGCGGTGCAGCCGGCGGAAGTCGCCGTAGACGAACCCGAAGCGCGCCTTCGTCTCGTCGCCGGCGCCCTCGGTGAGCCCCAGGTGCCAGGCGCCGTACTCGGCCCACGAGTGCCGCTGGAGGTAGTCGTTCTCGTCGGCGGCACTCGGCTGGACGCGGCCCCACTCGCTGCGCAGGACGTACTGCCGGGCCTCGATCAGCTCCCGCGCCCGCGCCAGCCCGGCCTCGTTGACCACGTACGTCGGCACCGGGTCAGTCCAGCAGCAGCCGCGCCACCGCGTCCACCAAGAACTCCGCGTACTCGTCGACGCTCCAGCCGCGGTCCCGGACGAGCGTGACGGCCGGTGCGTGCGAGAACAGCGCCCAGAAGATCTCGGTCGCGCGGTCGACGTCGAGGCCGGCTCGCAGCCACGGCTCGTACGAGCCGATCAGCACGCGCGCGTCCGCCAACCGGCGGCGCTCGTACTCCGCCCAGGCCACGGCGATCTCGGCGTCACCGGCCGCGGCGTCGGCGAAGACGCGGATCATCGGCACGGTCAGCGGCACGTAGGTGCGGACCATCTCCCGCGCGGCGGCGAGCTTGTTCTCCAGGTCGGGGGCGGACACGAGCCGGACGAACAGCTCGCGCTGCGCGAACGGCACCTCCTCGTCGTCCCCCACCACGGCCCGGTCGACGCAGCCCAGCAGCAGCGACGCCTTGCTGCCCTGTCCGAACACCGTCTGCACGGAGACCCCGGCCTCCGCGGCGACGTCCTTCATCGTCGTCGCCGCATAGCCCTTCTCGAGGAAGCAGCGGGCCGCGGCATCGAGCACCCCGGCCCGCGTGCGCTGCGCCTGCTCGGCCCGGAGCGCCGAGCGATAGACCCTCTTGCCCTCCGTCATGGATTCACTCTAGCATCGCTCTATTCGTTAGAGCGTTACTCCATCCGATTAAGGAGAAGGCATGACCACCACCGCTCCGTACCCGGCCCAGCTCGTGCTGGAGGGGCAGGCCGCCGCCCCCGACGGTCCCATCGACCTCGCCGGCATGTACCTGATGCACCGCGGCTTCCGTCGCGACCTCGACCTCTTCGCCGACGCCGCCGCGGCGGTGCCGGCGGCGGACCGGCCGCGGTGGGCGCGCATCGCGCGGCGCTTCCGGTTGTTCGCGTCGGTCCTGCACAAGCACCACCACGGCGAGGACATCGGGCTGTGGCCGTTGCTCGCCGAGCGCGGTGCCGACCCGGCGGTGCTCGACGCGCTCGAGGCCGAGCACGCCGTCATCGACCCGCTGCTCGCGTCCGTCACCGCCGACCTGCAGGCGCTGGCCGACGGCACCGGAGGGGAGCCCGCCCGCGTCCGGCTCGCGCGGACCACCGCGGAGCTGCGCGACGCCCTGAAGGCGCACCTCGCGCACGAGGAGAGCGACGGTATGACGCAGGTGCAGGAGCACCTGACCCCGGAGGACTGGCACCGCCTGGACCGGGAGGTGTTCTCGAAGGACTACTCGGCGCGGGAGGTTCCTGCCGTCATCGGCTGGATCTCCGACGGGCTTCCGCGTGACGCCATCGGCCGCATGCCCGGCGCGAACCCTCCGCTGGTGCTGCTCGCCCGTCTGATGGCCCGCCGCTTCGCCCGGCGCGAGGCCCGCATCTTCGGCGGCGTGCGATGACCACCACCGCGATGGCGCCGAAGGACCTCACCCTGAGCCGGGTCATGAAGGCCACGGCGCGGTACCACGTCGCACTCAACCGCCGGACGCACGGGCGGCTGGGCAACCGGTTCCGGGGTGGCGACGTCCTCCTGCTCACCCACCGCGGGCGGACGTCGGGGCGCAGCTACACCACACCGGTCCTGCACGTCCGCGACGGCGACGACTTCGTCGTCGCGGCGTCCAACGGGGGCGTCGACGCCGAACCGCAGTGGTGGCTGAACCTGCAGGCCGACCCGCACGCCATCGCCGAGGTGCACGGACGGCGGACTTCGGTCGTGGCGAGCAAGGTGCCCGAGGAGGACCGGCAGCGGTTATGGGAGGCGCTCATGGCGAAGTGCCCGACCTACGACAAGTACCAGGCCTCCGTCGCGCGCCGGATCTCGCTGGTCCGGCTCATGCCTTCCCAGACCGCGCGGAACGCCTGACGGCGAAGGTCAGGCGGCGCCGAGGGCGTCGGCCACCCGGTGGTGGGCGGCGGCCTCGTCGCCGCGGCTCTGCCGCTCGAGGGTGCGGGCGAGCGCGCGGCGGGCCCAGCCGTTGGCCGGGGCCAGCGCCACCAGCCGGGACAGCGCCTCCTCGGCGCGACCCAACTGCGCGGAACCGAAGTAGGCGCGCGCCAGCATCTCCAGAGCCGCCTCGTTCGCCGGCTCGGCCGCGACGACGCGGGTGAGGATCCGGGCCGCCTCGGTGGGCTGGCCCATCGCCAGGAAGAGGTCCGCCCGCAGGAACTCCGAGTGCAGGTCGATCTCGAACGATGGGGTCATGTACCGCTCAACCATCAAGGGGCCCAGGGAGCTTCCCGGCCTCCACGGCCGCCCGCGCTGCATCCGGTGCCACGGCACCCGGCGAAGAGCGGTTACACGAGGCCTTCCCCCGAGGAGCACCCGATGCGCCGTCCCTCCCTCTCCAGCCGCCCGACCGGCACCGTGCTGACCGAGCCCACACAGCGGCAGCCGGACGGCGGGAGCCGCGTACTGCTCGTGCACCGCCTCGGCGCCCTCGCCGTCGCCGCGGTGATCCTGGGGTTCGGCATGCTGGGCTTCGCCGGCGGGCTGGCGTTCTTCTCCACCAGCGGGGAGCAGATCCTCGGCATGTCCTCCAACGGCCTGCTGTCCACGATCTCCGTGCTGACGGCGGCGCTGCTCGCCGTCGCTGCCTTCCGCGGTCCGCGGGTGGCCTCGACGGTGATGCTCTGTGTCGGCGTGGCCTTCCTGCTGTCGGCCCTGGCGAACCTGGCGGTGCTGCGCACGGACCTCAACGTCCTGGCCTTCGAATTCAGCAACGTCGTCTTCTCCGCCGTCGCGGGACTGGCGCTGCTCCTCCTGGGCGCGTACGGGCGGATCAGCGGCAATCTGCCCCCCGACAGCCCCTATGCCTCCTCGGTGCCGGTCCCGGCGCCCGAGCCTCCCGAGTTCCCGCCGACGCCTGCCGAGGTCGCCGCCGAGCAGGCCATGCGCGAGGCAGAGCTGGCCGTGGTCAACCACGTGGCGACCGAGGAGCAGCAGCGCCGGGTGGCTGCCATGGCGGAGGTCCGCAGCCGGTACGACCGCCGGCGGGTCTGGATGGAGCTCGACCGGGCCGCCTGACCGCCGGACGACGGCTCAGTCCTCGGGCTCCGGCAGCCGGCCGCCCGCCGGGACCTCGGAGCCGTCCGTGACGCGGGTGGCCCGGCCCACCAGGGTGATGTCGCCGTCCCCGCCGACCCGCGCGCCCGCGCCGACCTCCACGCGGTCGTCGAGGACGGCGCGGCGCACCGTGGCACCGGACCGGACACGGACGCCGGGGAGGAGTACCGAATCCACGACCGTCGCCCCCTCCTCCACCACGACGCCGGGGGACAGCACCGAACCGCACACCCCCCCGCCGACCCGGGTGCCGCCGGAGACCAGGCTCCCGTCGACGACGGCCCCCGGCAGGATGCGCGCGGCGCTGTGCCGGCCGCCGCGCGTGTGCACCGGCCAGGCAGGATCGTCCAGGTCGATCGGCGGCTCCGCGGACAGGAAGTCCCGGTGCGCCGCCCAGTACGCCGGGACCGTGCCGACGTCGCGCCAGTAGCCCTTCAGCGGGTGGGCGCGGGCCAGCCCGTCGCGGGTCTGGTCAGGGAGCAACTGCGAGCCGAGGTCGTCGAGACTGTCCTCGCCGGCCTGGTCGGCCAGCGCCTCCAGCCGGTCCAGCGTGGGCCGCGGCGAGAAGACGAAGACCTCGTTGGTCGCCGTCGTCGTCGCCGGTTCGTCCGGCTTGTAGACGTAAGCGCGCACCCGGTCGCCCTCGCCCATCTCGACGATGCCGTACCGCGCGGCGTCGTCGGCGGCCACCTCGGTGGTCACCATCGTCACCTCGGCCCCGGAACCGAGGTGGGACTCGGCGACCTGGCGGTAGTCGAGCGTGTAGACGGCGTCCGAGCTGACGACGACGAGCGCCTCCGGGTCGAACTCGCGGATCAGGTCCGCGTGCCGCCACAGGGAGTCGGCCGTGCCCGTGTGCCAGCCACCGCGGTCGGTCCCCTGGAAGGGCGGGAGCGTCATCAGCCCACCGGCGGTGCGGTCGAGGTCCCACGGCCGCCCGTTCGCCAGGTGGTCGGAGATCGAGGTGGGGTGGAACTGCACCGAGACCCACACGTCGGCGATCCCGGAATGCTGGCAGTTGCTCAGCGGGAAGTCGATGAGCCGGTAGACCCCGCCGAAGGGGACCGCCGGTTTCGCGCGCTGTTCGGTGAGCAGCTCGAGGCGGCCCCCGGCCCCTCCGGCGAGCACGAGGACGAGGATGCGGGGAAGGGCCATGCAGCGCCGCTACCCGAGCGCCCGGATCCGTAGTCGGCCGTGCCACCGGGTGGCACCGACCGGCATGATGACCGCATGGCGAGCACCCGGGATTGGTTCGAGACGGTCGCCGAGGCGCAGCACCGGGCGCGCAAGCGGCTGCCCCGGTCGGTGTACCTGGCGCTCGTCGCCGGCACGGAGAAGGGCCTCACCGCCTCCGACAACGAGAAGGCCTTCGACGAGATCGGCTTCCGGCCGCATGTCGCCGACCTGCCGGAGAAGCGGGAGCTGGCCACCACGGTGATGGGCCAGGACATCTCGTTCCCGGTCCTCATCTCGCCGACGGGGGTGCAGGCGGTGCATCCGGACGGCGAGGTCGCCGTCGCCCGCGCCGCCGCGGCGGAGGACACCGCGATGGGGCTGTCGTCGTTCGCGAGCAAGCCGGTCGAGGAGGTCGCGGCCGCGAACCAGAAGCTGCTCTTCCAGATGTACTGGACCGGGGGGCGGGAGCGGATCCTGGCCCGGGCCGAGCGCGCCCGGGCGGCCGGGGCGAAGGGGCTCATCGTCACGCTGGACTGGTCCTTCGCGTCCCGCCGCGACTGGGGCAGCCCGCCCATCCCGGAGAAGATCGACGTCAAGAACGCCCTGAAGTTCGCGCCGGAGGTCCTCCGCAAGCCGGCCTGGCTCGCCACCTTCGCCCGCTCCGGCAAGCTGCCCGACCTCAGCGTGCCCAACATGGCGCTCGACGGCGAGGAGGCCCCCGGCTTCTTCGGGGCCTATTACGAGTGGATGACGACGCCCCCGGCGCGCTGGGAGGACATCGCCTGGCTGCGCGAGCAGTGGGGTGGTCCGTTCATGGTCAAGGGCATCAGCCGGCCCGACGACGCCCGCAGGGCCGTGGACGCCGGTGTCACGGCCATCTCGGTCTCCTCGCACGGCGGCAACAACCTGGACGGAACCCCCGGCGCGATCCGCTCGCTGCCCGGCGTCGTCGCCGCCGTCGGCGACCAGGTCGAGGTCGTCATGGACGGCGGGATCCGGCGGGGCAGCGACGTCGTCAAGGCGATGGCCCTGGGGGCGAAGGCCGTGATGATCGGGCGCGCCTACCTGTGGGGCATGGGGGCCAACGGCGAGCGCGGCGTGCAGAACGTGCTGTCGATCCTGCGATCCGGCATGAACGAGACGCTGCTCGGGCTGGGCCGGTCGTCGGTGCACGACCTCCGCCGGGAGGACGTTCTCGTGCCGCCGGACTTCACGCGCGACTGGTCCTGACACGCGGCGCCCGGGAATCAGCGGGGACTCGGGCGCATTGATCCCTGCCGTGCCCACTCGTCGCCTCCCGCGGACCGCCGCCTTCTGGTCGGTGACCGGGCTGCTCGTGCTCATGCTGGCCGCCTCGGGTGTGCCTTCGCCGCTGTACCGCGTCTACCAGGAGGAGTTCGGCTTCAGCTCCGGCGTGATGACGACGGTGTTCGGCGTCTACGCCCTGGCCCTCCTCGCCTCGCTGCTCGTCGTGGGCGGGCTGTCCGACCACGTCGGCCGGCGGCCGGTGCTGGTGGGGGCGTTCGTCCTCGAGGCCGCCTCCATGGCGCTGTTCCTGTTCTCCGACGGGGTGGGCTGGCTGCTCGCCGCCCGCGTCGTCCAGGGCCTGGCGACCGGCGCGCTGACCAGCACGCTCGGCGCAGCCCTGCTCGACCTGCAGCACAGGGACCGGCCACTCGCTGCCTTCATCAACAGCGCCTCGCCCAGTCTCGGCCTCTCGATCGGTGCCGTGGGGGCCGGCCTGTTCGTCCAGTTCGTGCCGTCCCCGACCGAGTGGGTGTTCGGCTTCCTGACCGCCGTATGTCTCGTCGCCGCGGCTGGCATCTACCTGCTGCCGGAGAGCTCCCCGCGGGCCCCGGGCGCGCTGGCGTCCCTGCGCCCCCGCGTGCACGTGCCACCGGAGAACCGCCTGGCCTTCGTCGTCGCGCTGCCGATCGTGGCGGCGTGCTGGTCCATCGGCGGGCTGTACGCCGCGCTGGGCCCGTCGCTGGTCGCCGAGGTCTTCGGCATCGAGAACCACCTCGTCGGTGGCTTGCTGATCCTCGCGCTCAACGGCACGGGCATCATCGGCTCTCTCGCCATGCGGACGTCGCGGCCCGAGCGGGCCCTCCTGGTCGGCGCCCTGGTCTTCGCCGTCGGCGTCGCGGGCACCGTCGGCGCGCTGTTCACCACCTGGGCGCCGCTGCTCTTCGCGTCGTCGGTCCTCTCCGGCTTCGGCTTCGGGGCGTCGTTCCTCGGCGCCATCGCGACCATCACCGCCGGCGTGGCACCCCATCACCGGGCCGGCCTGATGGCGAGCGTCTTCGTCGTCGGCTACCTGGGCTTCAGCCTGCCGTCGGTCGCCGCCGGGATCGCCGTCGACACGTTCGGGCTGCTCCGGACGGCAGAGGTCTACGGCGTCGTCGTCGTCCTGGTGGCGCTGGTGGCCGTCGCCGGCATTCTCCGCGCACGGAGGCGCCTCGTCCGCCGGACGGCCGCCGACGAGACCGCCGTCCAGGAGGTCCTGGCGGCCTGAGCGGTCAGCCCGACGGGTAGGGCGACGCCTTGAGCAGCCGCGCCAGGTGCGCGGCGTTCTCGGCGAGGGTGGCGTTGGTCGACGCGACCGCCTCGGGGGTCTCGTCGAGGTCGAGGTAGTCCCGGCCGCCCATGGCCTCGTCGTTCCAGTAGGTGCCGCCCTGCGCCGGGATCGTGAACCCGATGTCGTCGAGCGCCTGCATCAGGTCGGCGGTGATCTTGTGCGCGCCGTCCTCGTTGCCGACGACGGCGGTCACCGCCACCTTGCCGGTCACCAGCGGGCGCCCGGAGTCGTCGGTCTCCGACAGCTCGGCGTCCAGCCGCTCCAGTACCCGCTGGGCGACGCTGCTCATGTGCCCCACCCAGGTGGGCGTGCTGATCAGCAGGATGTCGGCGGCCATCACCTGCTCGCGGATCGCCGGCCAGGCGTCGCCGTCGCCCATGTCGGCCTCGACCCCGGGCTTCACGTCGTGGTCGACGACCCGGACGACGGAGCCGGTGACCCCGTGCTTCCCCAGTTCCTCGAGCACCTGGCGGGCGATCAGCTCGCTGCTGGACGGCGCGGGTGAGGGCTTCAGGCTGCACACGAGGGCCAGGGCACGGAGTGACGCGGGTTCGGTCATGCCGGGTCACATGCCCGGCGACCCGCCGCGTCCACACATCAGCGCCGCACGGCGTCGACGAACCCCGTGACGCGTCCGTGCAGGTCGGCGGCCCGCTCGGCGACCACTCGCGAGGTCCCGCGCCTCCCCCTGCGAGCAGTTGACGAAGGAAAACTGCTGCTCGGTCATCGGTTGCATGATCCGTCGATCGTCTGCAAGAGGGCGGGGACGACCCCCGAGGGGGTGGCGGCGACGACCGCCGCCCCGGCGGCCTCGAGCTCGCCGTCGGGAGCGGGTCCCCAGCCGGCCCCGATGCACGGAATCCCGTGCGCGGCCGCACCCACGACGTCGTGCGAGCGGTCGCCGACCAGGACCGGGTCGCGCGCCTCGGGATGCGCGGCGAGCGCGGCCCCCACGACCTGGTCCTTGTGCCGGACGGCGCCGTCGAGGGTCGCCCCGTGCACGCTCGCGAAGTACCGCAGCAGCCCGGTCGCCTCGAGCACCCGGACGGCGAAGGGCTCCGGCTTGCTCGTCGCGACGGCGAGGACCGCATCGGCGTCGGCCAGCGCGGTGAGGAGCTCGGGGATCCC
Source organism: Blastococcus sp. (assembly GCA_035296685.1). GTDB lineage: Bacteria > Actinomycetota > Actinomycetes > Mycobacteriales > Geodermatophilaceae > Blastococcus_B. The sequence goes on along the minus strand of DATHAK010000024.1, from coordinate 34,867 downwards.
GGCGTGCACGGTGACGTCGAGCAGCGCACCGCCGGCATAGGTCTCGCGGTAGGCGGCCACGGCCCGGGGCACGTCCTGCCCGGGGACGCCGAGTACGAGGGCGAACCCGTCCTGCAGCGGCGGCCCGACCATGGCGCGCAGCTGCTCTGCGGTCGGCTCGGGGAGTCCGAGCGCCGCGGCGGCCGACCGGACCGACGCGAAGATGCCGGGCTCGGAGTCGACCAGCGTGCCGTCGAGGTCGAACAGAACCAGGCGGCCGCGCGTCATGCCGGCAGGTCGCCGCCCGGGCCGGCGGCCTCGGCGAGCAGCCGCTCGCGCTGCTCCTCGGGCAGCAGGTCGACGTAGACCGTGCCGTTCAGGTGGTCCATCTCGTGCTGGAGGCAGCGGGCGGCCATGCCGGTGGCCTCGATCGTCACCGGGTCCCCGTGCACGTCGACGCCGTCCACCCGGGCGCGGAAGGCCCGCGGCAGCTCGGCGTAGGGCCCGGGAACCGACAGGCAGCCCTCCTCGGTGACCTCCTCGGCGGGCTCGCCGTCCGGCGGTTCGGGAAGGGTGAGGGTGGGGTTGACCGCGTAGCCGACGACGTCCTCGCCGTCGGCGTCCGGGCAGTCGATGACGAAGACCCGGGCGTCGATCCCGATCTGGTTAGCCGCCAGACCCACGCCGTCGGCGGCCGCCATGCTGGCGAACATGTCGAGGACGAGGTGCCGGAGGTCCCGGTCGAACGCCGTCACCGGCGCGCAGGCGCGGTGCAGCACGGGGTTGCTGCCGTAGGTCACGATCGGCCGGGCGACGCCGTCGTAACGGCCGGGCAGGCGCATTCTCCCGATCCTAGGGACGGGCGTCGCGCGCCCGGTTGGCACAGTGCTCCCGTGCCGCGCGTCCCTTCCTCCACCGTGGGGCTCCTGCTGGGGGCCGTCGCCGACCTCGTCCTCGCCGACCCCCGGCGGGGACATCCGGTGGCGGGCTTCGGCGCCGCCGCCCTCGCCGTGGAACGCCGTGTCTGGCGGGACTCCCGGGCGGCCGGAGCCGGCTACGCCCTCGCACTGACCGGCGCGGCCACGGGGATCGGGGTGGCGCTCGACCGCGGCACCCGGCGCTCGCCCCTCGCCCGCACGGCGGTCACCGCCCTGGCGACGTGGACGGTGCTCGGGGGGACGTCGCTCGGGCGCGCCGCGACGGGCCTGCACACGGCGCTAGCCGCGGGTGACCTGGCCGCCGCCCGCGTGGCGCTGCCCTCACTCGCCGGCCGCGACCCGGCCGGGCTCGACGAGGCCGAGCTGGCCCGCGCGACCGTGGAGTCGGTGGCCGAGAACACCGCCGACGCCGCCGTCGCCCCGCTGTTCTGGGGCGCGGTGGCCGGCGTCCCGGGTCTGCTCGGCTACCGGGCGGTCAACACCCTCGACGCGATGGTGGGACACCGGTCGGCCCGCTACGAGCGCTTCGGCTGGGCGTCGGCCCGGCTGGACGACGTCGCCACCTGGCTGCCCGCCCGGCTCACCGCCGCCCTGACCGTCGCCTGTGCGCCGCTGACCGGGGCGTCGGCGGCCGGCGCACTGCGGATCTGGCGCCGGGACGGCGGCGCGCACCCGAGCCCGAACGCGGGCCGGTGCGAGGCGGCCGCCGCCGGGGCCCTGGGGCTCCGGCTGGGCGGCCGCAACGTCTACGGCAGCCGGGTGGAGGTGCGACCGGTGCTGGGCGACGGACGTCCGCCGGGGCTGGGCGACATCCCCCGCGCCGTGCGGCTCTCGCGCGCCGTGTGGACCGCTGCGGCCATCCTGGCGGCGGCCGGCCGGCCGGTCCTCCGCGGCGGGGGTCGACCCGGCCGGTGCAGCGAGCCGTCGCGGACCGCACACCGCTGGTGACGGCGTGACACCGGATGGGCCGTCCGGCCGATGCGGGCCCGGCTCCCTGGTCGTACGGTCCTGACATCGGAGCGACCGGGCCCCCCCGGGGCCGGGTGGACCACCGGGCGTCGAATCAGTGCGCCCGCGGTCCTGCCGGGCGACCGGCACCGCTGACGAGGGGGAACGTCATGGGCTCATCGACACTGTCCCGGCACCGGCTTCCCGATCGGTCCGCCCATGCCATGGCCGGAACCGCGGTCCAGCCGCCGGCACCCCGGCCGGGCACCACGCCGCCGGCCGCACCGGCGTGCGCGACGGCCCGCTACCGCTACGACCGGCGCAGCGGCACGTGGTGGTGGTCGCCGGAGATGTTCACGGTGCACGGGCTGCCCCCGGGTTCCCCGCAGCCGGACACGGAGGTCTACCTGCGGTGCCAGCGCCCGGAGGACCGCCCCCGGCTGCTCGAGGCGATCTCCCAGGCGTGCGGTTCCGGCCGTCCCTTCGCGCTGGAGACACGGGTCGTCCGGCCCGACGGTGTCGAGCGCGCGGTCGTCGTGACCGGCGAGACCCGGGTGGACGTCGCCGGCGCCGTCGTCGCCGTCGAGGGCATGTGCGTGGACATCACCGACTGCCGGCCGCCGGACTCGGACGCCCAGCGGGTGGCGGCCCTGCAGGCGGAGGTCGGCCAGCTGCGCTCGGCCATGGCCAGCCGTGCGGCGATCGAGCAGGCGAAGGGCATCCTCATGCTGCTCACCACGTGCAGCGACCAGGTCGCCTTCGACCTGCTCGCGCACATCTCGAGCCACACGCACCGCAAGGTGCGCGACGTGGCCCAGGTGATCACCGACTCGGCCTCCGGGCACGGCCGGCTGCCCGACGACGTCCGCGCGATCGTGCGCGACGCCTGCCCCCCGGGCCGCTCGACCGGCTGATCCCCCGGGGTCACCCCCTCGGGGAGCCGTTCGGGAGAATGCCGCTGCCACCCGCTGACGCTCCCGTCCGCGCGGGCACCGAGGGCCCGAGGAGGAGAAGCGCGTGCTCTACCTCATCGCCCACTTCGTCCTGCGACCGCTGTTCCTGCTCGTCTTCCGGCCGCACGTGCAGGGGCGGGAGAACGTGCCGGCCACCGGTGCCTTCATCATCGCCAGCAACCACCTGTCGTTCATCGACAGCATGGCGATCCCGTTGATGGCCCCGCGCCGGGTGGGGTACCTGGCCAAGGCCGAGTACTTCACCACCCCCGGCCTGCGCGGCTGGCTGACCAAGACGCTGTTCACCGCCCTGGGCGCGCTCCCGGTCGAGAGGCAGACCCACCGGGCGGCACAGGAGGCGCTCGACACGGCCATGACGGTGCTGAACGCGGGCGGCGGGTTCGGCGTCTACCCGGAGGGCACCCGCTCCCGCGACGGCCGGCTGGCCCGCGGCAAGACCGGCGTGGCCTGGCTGGCGCTGACGGCCGACTGCCCCGTCGTCCCGGTCGGCATCAGCGGCACCGACCGCATCCAGCCGATCGGTGCCCGGTACTGGCGTCCGCACCGCTTCTCGGTCACCTTCGGGAAGCCGCTCACCTTCCCCGAGTACCGGGGGAAGGCCGGTAACAACCGCGCCCGCCGCGAGGTGACCGACCGGATCATGGAGGCCATCGCCGAGCTGTCGGGGCAGGAGAAGGCCGGCTGGGGAGAGGCCGCGCCGAAGGCCTCGTGACCACCGGGGCCCTCCTGGTGGCCGGCACGACGTCGGACGCCGGGAAGTCGGTCGTGACCGCCGGCATCTGCCGCTGGCTGGTCCGCCAGGGGATCTCGGTCGCGCCCTTCAAGGCGCAGAACATGAGCAACAACTCCATGGTGACGGCCGACGGTGCCGAGATCGGCCGCGCCCAGGTGATGCAGGCGGCGGCCGCGCGGGTGGAGCCCGAGGCCGCGATGAACCCGGTGCTGCTCAAGCCGGGCGGCTCGGGCTCCAGCCAGGTCGTGCTGCTCGGCCGGCCGGTCGCGGAGGTGACCGCGCTGTCCTACCGCCCGATGAAGGCCGCGCTGTTCGAGCAGGTGCTCGCCAGCCTGTCCGACCTCCGCTCGCGCTTCGACGTCGTCGTCTGCGAGGGCGCCGGCTCCCCCACCGAGATCAACCTGCGCGCCGACGACGTCGCGAACATGGGCCTGGCGACGGCCGCCGGGCTGCCGGTTGTCGTGGTGGGCGACATCGACCGCGGCGGGGTGTTCGCCTCCTTCTACGGGACGGTCGCGCTCATGCCGCCGGAGGACCAGCGGCTGGTCGCCGGCTTCCTCGTCAACAAGTTCCGCGGCGACGTGGGGCTGCTCGAACCCGGCCTGCGGACGCTCCGTCGGCTCACCGGCCGGCCCACGCTCGGTGTCCTGCCCTGGCTGGACGGACCGGCCCTCGACGTGGAGGACTCGCTGGGGATACCCACCGGCACGGCGTCCGGCCCACCCCCGTTCGGCGAGGACGTGCTGCGGGTGGTCGTGGCGCGGCTCCCCCGGCTGTCGAACGTCACCGACCTGGACGCCCTCGGTGCCGAGCCGGGGGTCCTGGTCCGGTACGCGACCCGGCCGGAGGAGCTGGCCGACGCCGATCTCGTCGTGCTGCCCGGCACCCGGTCCACGGTGGCCGACCTCGACTGGCTCCGCGTGACCGGCCTGGCCCACGCGGTGCTCCGGCACGCCGCAGGCGGAGGGGCGGTCCTCGGCATCTGCGGAGGCCATCAGATGCTGGCCCGCTCGATCACCGACCACGTAGAGTCGGGGGCCGGAACCGTCCCCGGCCTCGGGCTTCTCCCGGCCGACGTGCGGTTCGCGCCGGAGAAGACGCTCCGCCGGCCGTCCGGCGCCGCCTTGGGCCACCCCGTGCGCGGTTACGAGATCCACCACGGGGTGGTCACGGTCGACGCCGGCGCCGACCCCTTCCTCGACGGCGCCCGGTCCGGCGCGGTGTTCGGGACGACGTGGCACGGGGCGCTGGAGAACGACGGCTTCCGGCGGGCGTTCCTCACCGAGGTGGCCGGGATCGCCGGCCGCCGGTTCGTCGCCGCGCCCGGCACCGAGTTCGCCGCCGTCCGCGAGGCACGGCTGGACGGGCTCGGGGACCTGATCGCCGGGCACGCCGACACCGACGGGCTGCAGCGGCTGATCGAGTCGGGACCCCCGCCGGACCTGCCGCTGCTGCCGCCGGGCGCCGCGTTCAGCCCTCGGTGAGCCGCGCGCGCACCTCGTCCGGCCAGGGAGCGGAGGCGCCGTCGACGGTGCAGACGTAGGTGGTGCGCACCTCGCAGCACGACCGGTCGCCCACCCGGACGGCGAACCGCACGGTGACGCTGGTCCGCCCGAGCTTCTCCAGCTCCGCCACCACGGTGACCGTGTCGCCGTAGCGCGCCGAGGAGCGCCACTCGAGCGCGCTCGCCACGACGACGTAGTCGACGCCTCGCGCGTTCAGCTCCGGCCAGTCCACGCCGCGCGCCGTCCACCAGTCGTTGACCGCCTCGTCGGCCCAGATCAGGTAGTGCGCGTTGAAGACGATGCCCTGCTGGTCGCACTCGACGTAGCGGACGGGCGCGGTCCAGACGTGTGACACGGGGTGCCACGCTAGCCGGGCCGCCGTCTACCGTCGGCGCGTGGATCCCGCTCCCGACCGCACCGGCGACGACGTGCTGGCCCGCTACCGGCAGCCGGGACAGCGGGTGCTCGACAAGGTCATCCACCACCTCGACGAGCACTGCGCCGCCTTCATCGCGCTGTCGCCGTTCGCCACCCTGGCCACCGCCTCACCCGACGGCCGGCCGGACGTGTCGCCGCGCGGCGGCGACCCGGGGTTCGTCCGTGTCCTCGACGGCTCCCGGCTCGCGCTGCCCGACCGCCAGGGCAACAACCGGGTCGACAGCCTGCGCAACCTGGCGGCCAATCCCCGCGCGGCGCTGATGTTCTTCGTGCCGGGGATCGACGAGACGCTGCGGGTGTACGGGACGACGACGATGGCGGCTCCCGACGCGCTGGGCATCGACCTCACCGAGTTCGGCCGGGCCCCGCTCTCGGTCCTGCTGCTGCACGTCGAGCGGGCGTACTTCCAGTGCTCCAAGTCGGTGATGCGCTCGGGGCTGTGGGACCCCGACCGCCGGGTGGACCGGTCGGTCTTCCCGCCGTTCTCCCAGGTGCTGCGCGACCACTGCCGCGATGACACGATCCCCGACGAGGCGACCCTGCGCGCGGGCCTCGCCCTCGAGCTCTGAGCTCTCCCGGACCGTCGGTGGCCTGGCCTAGCGTCCGGGCATGGCGTTCGACTTCCAGGTGACGATCGACAGCTCCTCGCCGCACGCGCTGGCCGACTGGTGGGCGGAGGCGCTGGGCTGGCAGGTGGAAGCCCAGGACGCCGCCTTCATCCGCCGCATGGTCGAGTCCGGCGCCGCGTCCGAGGCCGACACCACCGAGCACCGCGGCGCCCTGGTCTGGCGAGCGGGCGCGGCGCTCACCTCGCCCGACCCGGGACGCCCCCGGGTGCTGTTCCAGCACGTGCCCGAGCCCAAGACGGTCAAGAACCGCGTGCACCTCGACGTCCGCGTGGGTGCGGACCGTCAGGAGGCCGAGGTGGCGCGGCTCACGGAGCTCGGCGCCACCGAGCTCTGGCGGGCGTCGCAGGGCCCGTACGCGTGGGTCACGCTCGCCGACCCCGAGGGCAACGAGTTCTGCGTGACCTGATCAGCTGGCGGCGCGAAGGTCCCGGGCGAGCCGGCGGTCGACGACGGCCCGGCCGGCCATCAGTTTCGCCCGGTTGCGCCGGGAGCGGGAATCCGTGCCGAGATAGCGCGCGTCCTCGACCAGCTGGAACGCGGCGAGCACGCTCGCCTTCACCTCACGCGCCCGCGGGACGGCGGGGCGGACCGGTTCTGCCGAGGTCATGGGAGTCCCCTCTCCCGGGACACCTGCCACGGTCGTCCCGTGGAGACATGGTGCCCCACGATCGGCAGGATGAACCCTCTGCGTGACCAATTGGTGCCGATGTGTCACATGTGACATCTGTGCCTCTGCGACGGGCGTCGTACGGTGCCCGGATGGCACCCAGGGGATCCCTCGTCCGGCGGGTGGGCAGGGTCGTGAACCGGCTGGCCGGCGCCGTCCGCCGGCCCGCCGCGACCCCGCCGCCCGACGTGGAGTACCGGCCGCGCGACGACGGCCGCCCCGACCCCGGCGAGGTGGTCTGGGCCTGGGTGCCCTACGACGAGGGCGACGGGCGGGGGAAGGACCGCCCCGTGCTGGTGATCGGCCGGCGCGGGCCCGACCTGCTCGGCCTGATGCTCTCCAGCCAGGACCACGACCGGGACGCCGCCGACGAGGCTCGGCACGGCCGGCGGTGGACCGACATCGGCACCGGTGCCTGGGACGCGCGGGGCCGGCCGAGCGAGGTGCGGCTGGACCGACTGTTGGTCCTCGACCCCGCGACGGTCCGGCGCGAGGGTGCGGCGCTGGACCGCGCCCGGTTCGACCGCGTCGTGGCGGAGGCGCGGGCCGTCCAGGGCTGGTGAACCCGGCGGTCAGAAGGGCACCTGCTGGGCCAGGAGACCGTCCCCGGGGGCCCGCCCCGAGAGGATCCGGCAGAACTCGACGGCGTCGAGCTCCAGCTCCGGTCCGCCCTGCCCGGCCGACGAGCGGCCACCGGCCGGCCCGGTGAGGCGGAGGTCATAGGGCCGGCCGTGCCGCTGCGCCCACTCGCCGACGACGTCGGCCACGAGCACCCCGTCGTGCCCGGCGGTCAGCACCGTCTCGCGGTCCGTGGCCCGGGCGATGTCGATCCGGTGCATCCAGGTATCCCGGGTGAGGATGACGTCGAACAGGTAGCCGAACCGCCACCGCTCCGTGCCATCGCCGACCACCTGGGCCTCCGGCACGGGGAGCCGGCCGATGGACCGGGACAGCCGGGCACGCCCGCGCGCCGCCCGCGGCGCCACCGCCGCGAACCGGTCCAGGAGCTCCGCCGCCGTCAGCCGGCTCGTCCGGCGCACCTGCACCGCGGTCAGCGCGTCGATGCCTCCCCCGGCCCGCCAGGCCGCGGCGTTCTGCCGGACGAGCTGCCCGGCCGACGCCACCATCTCGGCCATGCCGAGCACGTGACCGGCCATGGCCCGCACGTCCCAGCCGGGACAGTCGGTGGGCCGGCGCCACGCGCCCGGATCGAGCTCCCGCAGCTGGGTGAGGAACCGGTCGTACTCGGCCGGCGCGAGCGCGCGGGCGGTGTCGGCAGCGAGTGCCGGGGGCCGGGCAGGGGTGCGGGTGGTCGTCGTGGACATGGCGGTGCCTCTCGGCGGGTCGGGACGGATTTGTTCGGTCAGTCGCGGCGGCTCCGGACGGACGGGAGCCGCGGCCCGCCGTGGTGGGCCAGCCACATGGCCACCACGTCGGGCAGGGTGGAGGTGAAGGTGCCGGTCTCGAAGGGCTCGCCGGGCGCGTTCGCGAGCTGCTGGGTGATGACGCCGCTGCCCACCACGGTCAGGGTGCGGAAGGCGAGGTCGAGGTCCACCTCCGCGGCGAGCAGGCCCGCGTCGCGGCACTCGGCGAGGAACTGCAGCGTGAGGGCGGCGAGCTCGACGGCCGGGGCGTAGGCCCGCTGCGAGGGCGAGAAGCCGGGGACCGGCCGCCAGAACATCAGCGGCGCGTAGGCGGGGTGGCCGACGGCCCAGCGGACGAAGCTGGACTGGAGGTCGACCACCAGCTCGGTGGTCACCTCGCCGGTACCGCGGGCCTCGCGCATCACCTCGAGCAGCTCCCGCCACCCGCGCTCGAAGAGCGCGTCGTAGAGCGCGTTCTTGCTGTCGAAGTAGACGTAGAGCGACGGGGGGCGGATGCCCATCCGCCGGGCGACCTCTCCGACCGTCAGGCCCCCGACGCCTTGGTCGGCCATCACGTCGACGGCGACGTCGAGGACCTGCTCGATGGACTCCTGCCGGCGCCGCTGCCGGCGGTCCAGCGGGGCGGGTGCGCTCACGCCGAGGAGTGTTCTCCTACGACCGTTAGGAAGTCAATATGGTCGTAGGTGAAATAAGGGCTCAGTCGGTGACGGATCCGTCGCGTGCCGGGCGGTGCGCCGGCGGGCGCAGGTTGTAGACCCCCACGCCCTCGGTCAGCGGCTCCAGGTCGTAGCGGTGGACCACCTTCGGCCCGCCGTGCAGGTGGACGTGCGTGACCGTCGGCAGCGGCTCCCCGTGACGTGCGGCGCGGATCTCCACGCGCCCGTCCAGGGGCCCGCCGACGAACAGGAGGACCGCGTCCTCCGTTCCGGCGTCCACTCCGGCTGCGTCCTCGGACAGCTGACTCTCCCTGCGCTCGGCGAACGGGTCCGATCCCGGACCGCCCAGCGTAGGCGCGGAGCGCGCCGCGGTCAGCCTCGGTTCCCCGGTCGGCGCCGCAGCAGCCGCGCGACCAGCGGCGCCGACAGCAGCATGACGAACAGCCGGAGCACCTGGACCGCCAGCACGAAGGTGGCGTCGGCCCCGCTGCCGGTCGCCGTCGCCAGCACGGCGTAGAGGCCGCCGGGCGTCGTGGCGAGGTAGCCGTCCAGGGCGCTGGCACCGGTGACGGCGGCGAGGACCGCGCCCAGGCCGGCGCAGGCGACGATCAGCCCCAGGATGACGGCGAGGGCCAGGGGCAGCGCCCGCCCGATGGTCCGCAGCGACTCGCGGGTGAAGCTGAGTCCGACCTGCAGCCCGATGACGAGGAAGGCGGCGGTCTCCACGAACCCCGGCACCTCGGCGCCGCGCGAGAGGCCGCCGAGGACGACCGCCGCAGCCACCACGAGGGGGCCCAGCAGGGCCGGCACCGGCACCCGCAGCAGCCGGCCGGCCACCAGGCCGGCCACGCCGCAGCCGACGGTGAACAGCAGCCCGGCCGGCCAGCCGGGGTCGTCGGCCGGTGCCGCCGGACCGCTCCCGGGGGACGCCCCGAAGACGACAGTGGCGATCACGGGCATGAGGACGACGATGAGCAGCACCCGCAGGTACTGCAGGACGGCGACCATGCGCGCGTCCGCGCCCAGCTCGCGGGCCATGACGACGACGCCCGAGGCGCCGCCCGCGATCATCGAGAACGCACCCGTGACCGGGCTGATGCCCCGCTGGAGCGTCATCGTCTGCCCGGCGGCCAGGCTGAGCAGGAGGGTCGCGACCGTCACCAGCAGGACGGGCAGCCAGTTCGCCGCGACCGCGCGGAGGGTGCCCAGGTCGACGAGGGCACCGCTGGTGACGCCGATGACCGCCTGCGCGGCGGTCGTCGCCCGACCCGGGACGGCGATCGCGCCCCGGAACGCAAGTGCCCGCACGAGGCCGGCCAGCAGACCGCCGAACAGCGCCGGGGAGGGCAGGCCCACGAGGTCCAGCAGCAGGCCGGCCGCGACCGCCCCGGCGACCACGGCAGCGGGGTCGAGCAGCCGCCGCCACCGCTGCCCGCCCATGCGCCCCGCCTCCGTCCGGTCGATCGGCCCCGGCCACACTCTGCCCGTGTGCAGGCAGCGGGCGTCGGGCACGCCATGAGCGATCTGCACCACCACGGGGACGCCGAGCTGGCCCCGGGCCTCGTGGATCTCGCGGTCAACGTGCGGGCCGGCACGCCGCCGGCCTGGCTGCGCGCGGTGCTGCACGCGGCGCTCGACCACAGCGCCGCCTACCCGGACGCCGGCCCGGCCCGGGCGGCCGTCGCCGCGGCCCACCGCCGCGACCCGTCGGAGGTGCTGCTGACCGCCGGGGCGGCGGAGGCGTTCCCGCTCGTGGCGCGGGCGCTGCACCCCCGACGAGCGGTCGTCGTCCATCCGTCGTTCACCGAGCCGGAGGCGGCGCTGCGCGCGGCCGGCCACCCCGTCACCCGGCTGCTCCTCCGCGCCGAGGACGGGTACCGGCTCGATCCCGCGGCGGTGCCCGCGGACGCCGACCTCGTCGTCCTGGGCAACCCGACGAATCCGACGTCGGTGCTGCACCCGGCCGAGGACCTCGCCGCACTCGCCCGGCCGGGGCGGGTGCTGCTGGTCGACGAGGCCTTCGCCGACACCGTGCCCGGTGAGCCCGAGTCGCTCGCCGGACGTCCCGATCTGCCGGGCGTCCTCGTGGTGCGCAGCCTGACCAAGACCTGGGGCCTGGCCGGGCTCCGGGTCGGGTACGCGCTGGGGCCGACCCCGCTGATCGACGCGCTGGCCGCCCACCAGCCGCACTGGCCGGTCTCCACCCCGGCCCTGGCCGCGCTCATCGCCTGCACGACCCCTGCCGCCCGCGCCGAGGCCGTGGCCGCGGCCCGTGCTCTGGCCGACGACCGGGAGGCCCTGCTGGCCGCCCTGCCGCCGGACGTCGAGGTGCTCGGCCGGCCGCGCTCGTCCTTCGTGCTGCTGCGGGTGCCCGGAGGCGCCGGCGTGCGGGAGGCGCTGCGGGAGCGGGGCTGGGCGGTGCGCCGGGGCGACACGTTCCCCGGCCTCTCCCCCGACCACCTGCGGGTGGCGGTGCGCGATCCGGGGACCTCCCGTGCGTTCGCCGCGGACCTCGCTGGGATCCTGTCCCGGTCATCCGTCTCCCGAGGAGTTCCGTGAGCACCGACTTCGCCGGCACGCTGCTGGGCGACACGATCGCCGCCGTCGTCCCGCGGGACGCCGCGGCCGAGCGGAACGCCCGGGAGCGACTGGACCGGATGACCAAGCCGCCGGGCTCGCTCGGTGTGCTCGAGGACGTCGCCGCGCAGCTGGCCGGGATCGCCGGCAGCTGCCCGGCCCCGCTGCCCGCCCCCGCGACGGTCGGGGTCTTCGCCGGCGACCACGGCGTCCACGCCCAGGGGGTCACGCCCTGGCCGCAGGAGGTGACCCGTCAGATGGTCGCCAACATCCTGGCCGGGGGTGCGGTGGTCAACGCGTTCGCCGCCGAGCTCGGCGCCGAGGTCGTCGTCGTCGACGTCGGTGTGGCCGCGACGCTCGACCCCGCGCCGGGGCTGTACGACCGCAAGGTGCGCCGCGGGACCGCCGATCTCGCCGACGGTCCCGCCATGACGGTCGAGGAGGCACGGCAGGCCGTCGAGTCCGGCATCGAGATCGCCACCCGGATGGCCACGGCGGCGGGATGCCTGGTCACCGGCGACATGGGCATCGCGAACACGACGCCGTCCGCCGCGCTGGTCTGCGCGTTCACCGGGGCCACCCCCGCGGCCGCGACCGGCCGTGGCACCGGCGTCGACGACGCCACGCTGGCCCGCAAGGTCGAGGCCGTGGCCCGGGCGGTGTCCCGGGTGCCGGCGCGGCCGGCGACACCGGCCGCCGCCCTGGCCGTCCTCGCGGAGCTCGGCGGCCTCGAGCACGCCGCCCTCGCGGGATTCGTGCTCGGCGCCGCGGCCGCCCGGGTGCCCGTGCTGCTGGACGGCGCCATCGCCGGATCCGCGGCGCTCGTGGCGGCCGCGCTGTGCCCCGCGGCCCTGGACTACGCCCTGGCCGGACACGCGTCGGCGGAGCCCGGGCACGCGCTCGCGCTGGAGTTCCTGGACCTGCGCCCCCTCCTCGGCCTCGACCTGCGCCTCGGGGAGGGCACCGGGGCCCTGCTCGCGCTCCCGCTGGTGGCCAGTGCCGCCCGGGCGCTGCGCGACGTCGCCACCTTCGACTCCGCCGGCGTCACCGAGAAGGGCTGATGACCGCCCCGCCGCCCGGCTCCGGCCCGCTCCCCTCGCGGGTGGTCTATCCGGTCGGCCTGCGGCTGGCGGGACGCCGGGTGGTCGTCGTCGGCGGAGGGCAGGTCGCGCACCGCCGGGTGGCCGGGCTGCTGGACGCCGGCGCCCGCGCGACCGTGGTCAGCCCCGAGGTCACGCCGGCGCTGGAGTCGCTGGCCGCGGCGGGGGCACTGACCTGGGTGCGCCGCCGGTACGAGCGGGGGGACCTCGACGGCGCCTGGTACGCCGTCGCCGCGACCGACGACCCCCTGGTGAACGCGGCGGTGGCCGGCGAGGCCGAGCGGGCCCGGATCTTCTGCGCCCGCGCCGACGACCGCACGGCCTCCAGCGTCTGGACGCCGGCGATCGGCCGGCACGGCGACCTCGTGGTGGGTGTGCACGGGGGCGGCGACCCCCAGCGCGCGATCGGCGTGCGGGACGCCGTCGTCGCGGGGCTGACCGACGGCACGATCGCCGACCGGGCGTCGCGCCGGGCGGCCGACCCCCGGACCGGCAGCGTGGTCCTGGTCGGCGGCGGGCCCGGCGATCCCGGGCTCATCACGGTGCGCGGGCGGCAGGCCCTCGCCTCGGCCGACGTCGTGGTCGCCGACCACCTGGCGCCGCAGTCGCTGCTGTCCTCGCTGCCCGGCGACGTGGAGGTCGTCGACGCCTCGAAGCTGCCGCGCGGGCGCTCGATGGCCCAGGAGCGGATCAACGGCCTGCTGGTGGAGCACGCGCTGGCCGGCCGGCGGGTGGTGCGGCTCAAGGGCGGCGACCCGTTCGTCTTCGGCCGCGGCATGGAGGAACTCGAGGCGTGCGTGGCGGCCGGCGTCGCGGTGGAGGTCGTCCCTGGTGTGACGAGCGCGATCGCCGTGCCGGGGCTCGCCGGCATCCCCGTCACCCACCGTGGCCTCACCCACGAGTTCGTCGTCGTCTCCGGGCACCTCCCGCCCGGGCACCCCGGGTCGCTGGTCGACTGGGCGGCGCTCGGCCGGCTGCGGGGCACCGTCGTGGTGCTGATGGGCGTGGACACCGCGCCGGCGATCGCCGCCACCCTCGTCGAGCACGGGCGCGCGCCGGGGACGCCGGTGGCGATCGTGTCGGACGGCTCGACCGCGACGCAGCGGACGGTCCGGACGACGCTCGCGGGCCTGCCTAAGGCGATCGCCGACGTGCGCCCGCCCGCGGTGTGGGTGGTCGGCGAGGTCGTCGGCCTGAATGCGCCGCACCCCGCGCCCGCCGAGGACGACGCCGACCTGGATTGACGCACTAGCCCCCGTTGATCATCGGCATATGGCTGGTCGACACGCCGATGACACCAGCCATATGCCGATGATCAACTCGAGGGCGTCATCTGAGTGCCGCTAGATGTTGGCGCCGTCGGCGGGCGGTCCGTCCGGCAGCGGGGCGGCGAAGCCGGAGCCGGACTGCGGCGGATTGGTCATGCCGACGGTGTAGGCCGTCATCGACAGCGACCCGTAGGCGTAGCCGTCGACCAGCACCTCGGCCGGCGTGCTGGTGGCCCCCGCGACGCCCGCGACGTAGAGCAGCGGCAGGAAGTGGTCGGGAGTGGGGACGGCGAGGTCGTAGTCGCGGTGCCCGTCGAGCCGGCCGACCTCCGTGGGGTCGGTCAGCATCATCTCCTTGGCCTGCTCGTCGAACCGCTGCGCCCAGTCGAAACCGGCGTCGGGCAGCGCCCGCGAGACCCCGCCGAGGTTGTGCACGACGTTGCCGCTGCCGATCACCAGCACGCCGTCCTCCCGCAGCGGGGCGAGCGCGGCGCCGAGCTGCAGGTGGTAGTCGAACGACTTGAGCGCGTTGATCGACAGCTGGACGACGGGGATGTCGGCGGCGGGGAAGGCGTGCATCAGCACCGACCAGGCGCCGTGGTCGATCCCCCAGCTGTCCAGGTCGGCGCCCACCCAGGTCGGGTGGACGATGTCGGCGATCTCGTCGTAGAGATCGGGGAGGCCAGGCGGCTGGTAGTCGACCTCGAACAGCTCGCGCGGGAAACCGAAGAAGTCGTGGATCGTGCGCGGCCGTGGCATCGCGGTGACCGCCGTCGCGTGCACGTACCAGTGCGCCGAGACGACGAGGATCGCCCGCGGCCGCGGCACCGCCTGGCCGAAGGCCCGCCAGGACTCGGTGTAGCGGTTCTTCTCGAGCGCGTTCATCGGGTTGCCGTGTCCGAAGAACGCGGCCGGCATGACGGTCATCAGCCCTCCCCCTGTCGACCCCGCTCTCGTGATCATCACCCCGGGACGACGGGAGTGCGAGACCGGATCGTCCGTGCGCTCAGCCCACCGCCCGGTCGGCCGCCGGGACGCGGCGCAGGGCCGGCGGCAGCCAGCGCGCGCCGGGCCCGCTCGTTCCCGCGACGTCCCCGGGGTTCGACAGTGCGCAGCGCTCGAGCGACAGACAGCCGCAGCCGATGCAGGACGTCAGGCCGTCGCGCAGCTGGGTGAGGGCGGCGATCTGCTCGTCCAGCCGGTCCCGCCACTCCCCCGACAGCCGCGCCCAGTCGGTGACGGTCGGCGGCCGGTCCGGCGGCAGGGTGGTCAACGCCGCCCGGATCTCGGGCAGCGAGAGCCCGACGTTGCGGGCGGCCCGGATCACGGCCAGCCGGCGGAGCACGCTGCGCGGATACCGCCGTGCCCCACCAGAGGTCCGCGTCGCGTCGATCAGTCCCAGGTCCTCGTAGTAGCGCAGCGCCGACGTCGCCATGCCCGAACGCCGGGCCACCTCACCGATCGCCAACAGCTCCATCGCCACCTCTTGACCTCAAGTGCACTTGAAGTCCGACGGTAGACCCATGACGCCGACTCCGACCACCCCCACAGCACTCGTCACCGGGGCGTCCCGCGGCCTCGGCCACGCCCTCGCCGCGGAGCTGAACCGCCGCGGCTGGCGGCTCGTCCTCGACGCCCGCGACGCCTCCCGGCTGGCCGCCTCCGTCGCCGGCCTCGCGCAGCCGGGGCTGGTCGTGGCCGTTCCCGGGGACGTCACCGACCCTGCGCATCGCGCCGCGCTCGCCGAGGCCGTGGGTCCCCGCCTGGACCTGCTGGTCAACAACGCCAGCGACCTCGGTCCCAGCCCGCTGCCGCCGCTGGCCGAGCTCGGCCCCGGAGCCCTGCGCCGCATCATCGAGGTCAACGCGGTCGCCCCGCTGGCCCTGCTCCAGTCGCTGCTGCCCGCCCTGCGTGCGGGCGCCGGACGGATCGTCGACATCAGCTCGGACGCCGCCGTCGAGGCCTACGCGGGGTGGGGTGGGTACGGCGCGAGCAAGGCGGCACTCGACCAGCTCACCGCCGTCCTCGCCGTCGAGCTCCCCGAACTGCGCGTGTACGCCGTCGACCCCGGCGACATGGCCACCGAGATGCACCAGGCGGCCTTTCCTGGCGAGGACATCAGCGACCGGCCCGCCCCCGAGACCGTCGTCCCGGCCCTGCTCAGCCTGGTCGACGGCGACCTGCCCAGCGGGCGGTACCGGGCGGCCGACCTCCCGGTGCCGACGGGATCGGCCCGGTGACGACGTTCGCGCTCCCGCCGGGCGCCGAGGCGACGGCACCGCCGGAGTGGCACGGCCTCGCCCGCGACGAGGTGCGCCTGCTCGCGGTGCGGCGCGACGGCCTCACGTCCACCCGGTTCCGCGAGCTGCCCGAGCTGCTCGAACCGGGCGACCTCGTCGTCGTCAACACCTCGGCCACCCTGCCGGCCCGGCTCGACGCCCGGCGGGCCGACGGCGTCGTCGTGCCGGTGCACTGGTCGACCGAGCTGGACGACGGCGACTGGGCGGTCGAGCTGCGGCGTCCGGACAACGACGGCCCCGACCTGGGCATCGAGCCGGGCAGCGTCGTGGAGCTGCCCGGCGGCGTCCGGCTCACCCTGCTCGCGGGCCACCCCGACCCGGCGCGACCGGGACGGCTGTGGCGTGCCCGCACCGATCCCCTGGTCGCGGCGGTCAGCTACCTCACCCGGCACGGGCGGCCAATCGGCTACGGCTACCTGCGGGACACCTTCCCCCTGGCCGCGTTCCAGAACACCTATGCGACCGCGCCCGGCAGCGCCGAGATGGCCAGCGCCGGCCGGCCGTTCACCGATCGGGTGCTCGTGCGCCTCCTGGCCCGAGGGATCCCCGTCGTCCCGCTGGTCCTGCACGCCGGGGTCTCGAGCCCCGAGCTGCACGAGCCGCCCTACGCCGAGCGCTTCGCCGTCCCGGAGGTGACCGCGCGGCTGGTGACGAGCACCCGGCACGCCGGCCGGCGGGTGGTCGCCGTCGGCACCACCGTCACCCGGGCCCTCGAGACCGCCACCGATGACGACGGCGTCACCCGCGCGGCCGCCGGCTGGACCGATCTGGTGCTGGGCCCCGACCGGCCCGCCCGTGCGGTGACCGGACTGGTCACCGGCCTGCACGTGCCCGAGGCGAGCCACCTCCGGCTGCTGGAGGCCGTCGCCGGAGCGGATCTGGTCGACGCCGCCTACCGGGCGGCCGTCGCCGGGCACTACCTCTGGCACGAGTTCGGGGACTCCATGCTGTTCCTCCCCTGACCGGGTTACGACACGGGCCGATACTCGCCCGTCGCGGTCGCGGTACGCGATGCTGCCCGCTGTGTCGGAGGACCGGGCCGCCGAGGAGGCGCTGCGCGAGCGGCTCGCCGGGCTGGCGTCGGCCGCGAGCGTTCCCGTCCCGGCGCTGGAGGTCATCCCCGATCCGAAGCGCAGGCGCGTGCCCGCCCAACCCGACGAGGCCGGCGAGGGACCCCCGACGATCGAGGTGACCGAGCACCTCGTTGCCGCGAGCGGCGCGGAACAGGACTGGCACCTCGCCGCCTGTCTCGGCTGGTGGGCCTCACCGGTTCCCCGCCGCCGCGCACGACAGTCGCTGGGGCTCTACACCGTCGCCTTCCTCCCCCACTTCGTGTTCGGCCTCGGGACGCTCTCCGGGCAGTGGGAACTGCCCAGGGCGGTCGCCGTCGTCATGGGGCTGCTCGTGGGCGTCGTCCTGCCGCTCGCGCACGGCGCTATCGGGAGGCACGACCGGCGGGCGCTCGAGCAGGCCGGTTCCGAGGTGCTCCGCCGGGCGGGGCGCGACGCGGCCGCCGTGGCCCGGCAGGCGTTCGGCGGGCGGAGCGAGCTGTCCCGGGTCGGGCGGCTGCTCGACGTCGAGCCCACACCTGCCCAGCGGATCGCCGCCGCTGAGCGGCACCAGCTCCAGCCGCAGCAACCTCTCTTCTAGAACCGGCGCGCCGCCTCGCCGAGCAGGCGCAGCCGCTCGGCCGGCGGACGGCGCGGGCACGACGTGCACATCACCTGGCGCGGCACCTCGCACAGCAGGCAGCACGACGCCCGGCGGGTGAACCGCACGCCCGCGACGTCCTCGTAGCGTGGAACCGGGAGCGCGGGACCGATCCCGGAGGCGAGGTCACCGGCCATCGCGGTCGCGCGGGGCACCTCCCCCAGCGCGCGGCCCAGGTCGAGCAGCCGGTTCGCCAGGGAGTCGGTCGCGATGGCCCACAGCGGTCGTTCGCGCATGCCGCCCGCCTCGGCGACGGCGGCGACGACCGCACCGATCGACTCCCGGAGCTCGTCGGCCACGTCGCCGGAACCCGGCCCGGCCGCGGCAGCGATCGGCAGCGGACCGGGCAGGAACGACACCGAGGTGTCGGCCAGCCGGCCCGACAGCGGGACCCCGGTGGCCAGCCCGGCCAGGGGCGGGGTGAGCAGCACCGAAGACAGCGAGTACCACCACACGGTGGCCAGCAGGCGGCGGTCGCCGGTCCCCTGCGACCGCGCCCGCTCGCGCAACACCTCCGCCGTCCAGGCGGGGTCGGCGAGGACGGACCCGGGTGCCACGGGAGCCGACGGCGGGGGCACCAGCCCGAGCGCCGCGGCACCGGGGATGCGCGCCGCCACCGCGCGCTGATCCGGGCCCGTCACCGGCCCAGTCTGCGTGTCCCCCTGGACGAGACGGGAGCGGGGCGGAAGCCATACGGTGTGGTGCGAGCCACGAACCGGGAGGCAGGCATGAGCGAGACGACGCACACCGAGGGCCGCACCTTCGACCCGCCGGAGCAGCTGGCCGCCCACGCCAACGTCGGTCCCGACGTCTACGACGAGGCCGCGAACGACCGCCTCGGCTTCTGGGCGACGCAGGCCCGCCGGCTCACCTGGACCCAGGACTGGGACGAGGTCCTCGACTGGAGCAATCCCCCGTTCGCGAAGTGGTTCGTCGGCGGCAAGCTCAACGTCGCCTACAACTGCGTCGACCGGCACGTCGAGGACGGCCACGGCGACCAGGTGGCGTACTACTGGGAGGGCGAGCCGGGCGACACCCGCGAGATCACCTACGCGCAGCTCAAGGACGAGGTCTGCAGGGCGGCCAACGCCCTGCTCGAGCTCGGCGTGAACGCCGGCGACCGGGTCGCCATCTACATGCCGATGATCCCCGAGACGATCATCGCGATGCTCGCCTGCGCCCGCATCGGCGCCGTCCACATGGTCGTGTTCGGCGGCTTCTCCGCCGACGCGCTCGCCAGCCGGCTCGACGACGCCGGCGCCGTCCTGGTGATCACCGCCGACGGCGGCTACCGCCGCGGCGCCCCCAGCGCGCTGAAGCCGGCCGTCGACGACGCGGTGGGCCGCAGCCCCGACGTCCGCAACGTGATCGTGGTCAAGCGGACCGGGCAGGACGTCGAGTGGACCGAGGGCCGCGACCTCTGGTGGGACGACGTCGTCGAGCGCCAGTCGACCGAGCACGAGCCGGAGTCGTTCGACGCCGAGCACCCGCTCTACATCATGTACACGTCGGGGACGACGGCGAAGCCGAAGGGCATCCTGCACACGACGGGCGGCTACCTGACCCAGGTCGCCTACACCCACTGGGCGGTCTTCGACCTCAAGCCCGACGACGACGTCTACTGGACCGCGGCCGACGTCGGCTGGGTGACCGGCCACAGCTACATCGTCTACGGGCCGCTGGCCAACCGGGCCACGAGCGTCATGTACGAGGGGACGCCGGAGACGCCGCACCGAGGCCGCTGGTGGGAGATCATCGAGAAGTACGGCGTCACGATCCTCTACACCGCGCCGACGGTGATCCGCACGTTCATGAAGTGGGGCGAGGACGTCCCGAAGAACTTCGACCTCACCAGCCTGCGGGTGCTCGGCTCGGTCGGTGAGCCGATCAACCCCGAGGCGTGGCTCTGGTACCACGAGCACATCGGCGGCGGTCGCTGCCCGATCATGGACACCTGGTGGCAGACCGAGACGGGCGCGCACATGATCACGCCGCTGCCCGGGGTCACCAGCCTCGTGCCCGGCTCCGCGCAGGTGCCCTTCCCCGGCATCTCGGCCAAGGTCGTCGACGACGAGGGCAACGAGCTGGCCGACGACGCCACGGGGCTGCTCGTGCTCACCGAGCCGTGGCCGGCGATGCTGCGCACCATCTGGGGTGACGACGACCGCTACGTCGACACCTACTGGTCGCGGTTCGGGAAGAACACCTACTTCGCCGGGGACGGCGCCAAGAAGGACCCCGACGGCAACATCTGGCTGCTCGGCCGGGTGGACGACGTCATGAACGTCTCCGGCCACCGCATCTCCACCACCGAGGTGGAGTCGTCCCTGGTCGGGCACCCGTCGGTGGCCGAGGCGGCGGTCGTGGGCGCCAGCGACCCGACCACGGGCCAGGGCATCGTCGCGTTCGTGATCCTGCGCGAGAGCGGTGAGGACTCGGGCGAGGACCTGGTGCAGACCCTGCGCAACCACGTGGCACGGGACATCGGGCCGATCGCCAAGCCCCGCCAGATCATGGTCGTGCAGGAGCTGCCGAAGACCCGGTCGGGCAAGATCATGCGCCGGTTGCTGCGGGACATCGCGGAGAACCGCGAGCTCGGTGACGTCACCACGCTGACCGACTCCTCCGTCATGAACATGATCAAGGAGAAGCTGCCGGCCGCTCCCTCGGAGGACTGAATCGGCCCGGCTCGGGCACCACGACAGAGCACCCACCGTCCCGGTACGGCACGATTTCCCCTGACCAGCACGTTCCGTCCCCGCGCGCCAGCGCGTACCCACAGGAGGAGCCACCCGTGGCCCACAGTGTCTCCAGCCCGTCCAGTGCGTCGCCGGCCGTCCGGTCCACAGGAGCCGAGGAGCCCTCCGTCGGCGCCCTCGTGTCGAGCGCGATGGCAGACGTCTCGACGTTGATCCGCAGCGAGGTCGAGCTGGCCAAGGCCGAGGTCGGGAAGTCGGCCAAGAAGGCCGGCATCGGGGCGGGTGCGTTCGGCGCCGCCGGCGTGGTGCTCGCCTTCTCGTTCTTCTTCTTCGGGATCGCCCTCGCCGAGTTCCTGACCTGGCTGGGCATCGAGCGGTGGATCTCCTACCTGATCGTCTGGTTCCTGCTCGTGCTGGTGGCGGTCGTCGCCGCGCTCGTCGGCCGCGGGTTCATCAAGAAGATCGAGAAGCCCGAGCGGACCATGGAGACGCTGCGCGACCTGCCCGAGGTCATGCACCGCGAGGCCCCGGGCGAGCGGCACCGCGCGGTGCCGGAGGTCAGCAACGGCCGGGTCCAGCTCCGCGGCAACGACTCGTACAAGGTCTGACCACCGGATGACCGTCCCCCCGGACGGCCCTCCCGACGCCACGAGCGTCCTGCTGCCCGGCCCCTGGACGCACCGGGACATCTCCGCCAACGGCATCGTGCTGCACGCGGCCGAGGCCGGTCGCGGACCGCTGGTGCTGCTGCTGCACGGGTTCCCGCAGTTCTGGTGGACCTGGCGGGCGCAGCTGACCGCCGTCGCCGAGGCGGGCTTCCACGTCGTCGCCCCCGACCTGCGCGGGTACGGCGCCAGCGACAAGCCGCCCCGCGGCTACGACCTGCCGACCCTCTCCTCCGACGTCGCGGCGCTGGTCCGGGCGCTCGGGGAGCAGGAGGCCGTCGTCGTCGGGCACGACTGGGGCGGACTGCTGGCCTGGACGACGGCGGCCCTGCATCCGCGCACCGTGCGCCGGCTCGTGGTGCTCTCGATGGCGCACCCGCGGCGGCTCCGCGCGGGCATGGCCCATGCGCGGCAGCGCCGGGCCTCGGCGTACGCGCTGCGCTTCCAGGTGCCGCGGCTGCCCGAGCGGATGCTCACCCGCGCCGACGACGACCCGGTGGCCGACCTGATGCAGCGCTGGGCCGGCCCGGAATGGGCACGGACGGCGGACTTCGCCGAGGCCGTGGGCCGCTACCGGTCGGCCACCCGCATCCCGCAGGCCGCCTACAGCGCGATGGAGTACCACCGGTGGGCCGCCCGCTCGCAGCTGCGGCCCGACGGGCTGCGCTACGCGCGCCGCATGGCCGCCCCGATCAGCGCCCCGACGCTGCAGCTGCACGGCGCGCTGGACACCTGCGTCCTGCCGGCCACCGCCCGCGGGTCCGGCCGCTACGTCGCGGGCCCCTACGAGTGGCGGGAGCTGCCCGGCCTCGGCCACTTCCCCCAGGAGGAGGCCCCCGACCTGGTCAGCCAGGCGGTCATCGACTGGGCTGCTGAGCGGATGGGACGGCCTTAGCGGGGGGCGAAGAGGACCCTTCTACTCGCAGGCGCCGGTGGCGGCCTCGGCCGTGGCCTGGCTCCCGACGCGCGCGGCCTCCTCGACCTCCGGCCCGGTCAGCGCGTAGCCGGTGTTCGGGTCGTCGATCGCCGACGCGAAGACGACCCCTAGGACGGCGCCTTCGGGGTCGAACAGCGGGCCGCCCGAGTTGCCGGCGCGGACTGTGCCGAAGAGCGCGTAGACGTCGCGGACGACGGTGTGGGTGTTCCGGAAGTCGGGACCACTGATCTCACCCCGCTCGCGCACCCGGGCGGCGCCGACGTAGAACGGCCCTCCACCCGGATACCCCATGATGATGGCGTCGTCGCCGGACTCGGCCGCCTGCGCGGTGAACGACAGCGGCAGCGTCTCCAGCCCCGGGACGGCGAGGACGGCGATGTCGACCTCCTCGTCGACGTAGACCGGTGTCGCGTCGTACTCGTCGCCCTCGGCGTGGACCACCGGGTCGGTCACCCCGGCGAGCACGTGGGCGTTGGTCATGACCCGCTCGGGCGCGTAGACGAAGCCCGAGCCGTCGATTTGGCGGGAGCACGACGGCGCGATCCCGCTGATCTTGACCACCGAGCCCTGCACCGACGCCACGACCGGGCTGGACAGCAGCGCCTGGTCGGGGGCCGGGACGTCCCGCACCTGGGTGGGGGTGAGCGGGTCGAGCACGTCGGGCAGCCCGCGCCGGTCGATCGCCTCGCGCAGCGACTCGTAGACCGCGCGCACGCTGTCGGGGACGACCCGGTCGACGGCCTGCACCAGCGCCGACTGGCGGACCTGGCTGGACACCTGGGGGAACGGCGAGCTGGCCAGCGGCGAGGCGACCATCCAGGCGACCAGCAGCACCGCCGCGGCCGACACCACGGCCCCCGCGACCGAGTCCATCATCTTCGCCGGTTCCCAGGTCACCCGGGAGCGCAGGGCACGACCGGCCGCGCCGGCCAGGATCTGCCCCAGGAGCGCCCCCGCGAGCACGACGACCAGCGCGGCGAAGACCCGGGTCACGCTCGAGCCGTCGATCCGGTCGGCCACCGGTCCCGACAGCTGGGCGCCGATCACCGCGCCCCCGAGGAAGCCCAGGATCGAGGTGGAGGAGACCAGCAGGCCCTGCCGGAATCCCGACAGCGCGAACAGTAGGGCGAGGGCGATCAGCACCAGGTCGACGACGGACACCGGCTACCCGCGCACCGTCATCGTGCCGACCTGCCCCAGCTGCACGTGGAAGCTGCACTCGAAGGGGTAGTCGCCCGGCTCGGTGACCTCGAAGTCGATCGTCACGGTCTGGCCGGGCGCCAGCACGTTGATCTCCGCGTCGATCGGCGCGGGCCCCCTGTCCGGGGTGAACCGCAGGTTGTGCGTCATCTGCTCGGCCGCGTTGACCAGCGTCAGCCGGACCGTGCCCGGGCCCACGGTGAACTCCGCGGGGGTGAAGACGTAGTCGTCCTGGGTCTGCAGGGTGATCTCCTGGACGCCGTCGGCGCCGGTCGTCACCGTGCCGACCCCCTCGGGGGTGGACGGCGCCGCGTCGGCACCGTCGGACTCCCCACCGCACCCGGTCAGGACCGCGGGCAGCAGGACCAGGCCGAGCAGCAGACCGCTGCCCCGCCGAACGCCGTGCCGCGGTCGTCCCGTCATCGGGGCGGAACCGTACGCGTCGGAGGCCCGTCGGGCGCGGGATCGGCGACCGTCGGCGCGGCGGCGTCGACCACGTCGTCGTCGTCCCCGGAGCCCGGCAGGGTGTACGGCCGGATGGCCGATTCCCGCAGGGGCCGCACGTCGCCGGTGTCCCACGGCAGGGCCAGGCCCGCCGCCTCGAGGATCGCGTCGAGCAGGGCGGCGGTGAAGCCCCACACCTCCATGTCGGCGACGCAGAACGCCGGCCCGATGAAACCGGACGGGTGGGTCAGCCGGTACCGGTTGGCCGGATCGGTGAGGTCGGCCAGCGGCACGCGGGCGACCCGCGCCACCTCCCGCGGATCCCCGACCGTCACGTCGCGCGGGTCGTCCCACCAGGCGACGACGGGGACGACCAGGCGGTTCGACGGCGCGAGGAACAGCTCCTGGAGCGTCGCCAGCACCCGGACCCCGGCCGGGTCGATGCCGGCCTCCTCCTCGGCCTCGCGCAGCGCCGTGCCGACCGGGAAGTCGTCACCGGGGTCGACCCCGCCACCGGGGAAGGCCGGCTGGCCGGCGTGACTCCGCAGGTGCGCGGACTTCTCGATGAGCAGCACGTCGGGACCGCGGGGCCCCTCACCGAAGAGGATCAGCACCGCCGAACGCCGGGCCGTCGCCGACGGCTGCGGCATCCGATGACGCAGCGGGAGGTCGTCGGCCGCATCGATCAGCCGCCGGAGGTATTCCGGCACGTCGTTCGGACGGGATTCGACGGCGCTCACAGCTGCACCCCGAGGTACTCGGCGACGAGGGCTCGCAGCTCCTCGGCCGAGGACACCGGCCCCACCTCGGTGTGCACCAGCGCGCCGTCGGCGTCGAGGAAGTAGGTGTAGGGCAGCGCGTTGAGCCCGAGCTCGGTCATCAGCTGGCCCTCGGCGTCGAACGCGTTCGGGAAGGTGACCCCGGCATCGGCCGCGAACGACTCGGCCTGGGGCCGGCCGTCCTTGCTGATCAGGCCCATCACGCGTACCTGCCCCGCCGCGCCGTCGGCGAACTCCTGGATCAGCGGGAGTTCCTCCCGGCAGGGCGGGCACCAGCTCCCCCACAGGTTGAGGACGGTCGGCTGACCCGGCGCCCGGCCCAGGTCGAGCGAACCGCCGCCGGGGCAGTCGAAGGCGAGGGCCGGCAGGAGCGCGGCACCCGTGGCGGCGGCGGCCGGCTGCTCGGGGCAGGCGTCGAGCGCGCTCGCGGGGGTCGTGGCCGGCACCGCCGTGTCGGCGTCGTCATCCCCGGAACCGCAGCCGGGAAGGGCGAGCAGCAGCACCGCGACGGCCACCGATGTCGTCCGCGCCGTCACTCGGTGTCCGAGGCTGCCGGCGACCTGACGAGCGTCAGCGCGAGCTCGGGATCGGTCGGGCCGATGCCGAACGAGGGGCACCACTGCGCGAGCCCGCACGCGCCGCAGGCGGCCTTCTTGGCGTGGCAGACCCGCCGGCCGTGGAAGATCACGCGGTGGCTGAAGTCGGTCCACTCCTTCTTCGGCACGAGCTGGGCGATCTCGGCCTCGACCTTCACTGGGTCCTCCTCGGCGGTCCAGCCGAAGCGGCGCACCAACCGGCCGAAGTGCGTGTCCACCGTGAGGCCCGGGACCCCGAAGGCGTTGCCCAGGACGACGTTCGCGGTCTTGCGGCCCACGCCGGGAAGCGTGACCAGGTCGGCCATGCGGCCGGGCACCTCGCCGTCGAACCGCTCGACGAGCGCCTGGCTGAGGCCGAGGACGGAGTTCGCCTTGGCCCGGAAGAAGCCGGTCGGCTTCAGGATCGTCTCCAGCTCCGCCCGGTCGGCCCCGGCGAGGGCGACGGCGTCGGGGTACTTCGCGAACAGCGTCGGCGTCACCTTGTTGACCATCTTGTCGGTGGTCTGGGCCGACAGGACGGTCGCGACCAGCAGCTCGAAGGCGTTGGAGAAGTCGAGTTCGCAGTGGGCGTCGGGATGGAGGACGGCGAGCTCGCGGGCCATCCGTCGCGCCCGCCGGGTGCGGGACAGCGGCGTCTCGCCGGGGTCGAACGGCGAGCTCCCGGTCAGGGCCGCGCGCGTGGGCCGGCGGGCTCTCGTCGGGCGCGCGTAGGCGGCAACGGACACGCGGTCGAGCGTAGGCGGCACCCCTGACGGCGTCGGGTCGTGCCATCCTTGAGGTCGGAGACGTCGGCGTCTGGACGGAAGGGGTGGGCGTGGTAGCCCTCAGCGTCATCCTGTTCCCGCCGCTCGTCATCGCCTTCCTGCTGGTGATGGAGCGGGTCGAGGAGCCCCTGCGCCGGCCCGCCTCCCCGCGCGAGGTCTCCGAGTTCCTCAGCACCGCGACCAAGGGCGAGGTCGACACCCTCGCCAGGTCCGGGATCCGCCGTGCGCTGTTCCGCTGGCGCTCGCGGCGGCGCGGGCGCGGGACGACCACGAATCCCCCGCTGGTCTGAGCTCTGCGGAGGGCCGGTGTGGTCCAGGGCACACGCTCGGACGAGGGACTCCGCCCCCCACCGCGCAGGTGACTGGTGGGACACCCGCCTAGACTCCCTGCGGACACGGACGCCGGTGCACTTGTCGGGGCGTCCGTCTAGACGCTCGCGAGAGGACGTGCAGTGGACGAGGTGCTGGCCCAGTCCGGGCTCTTCCAGGGGCTCTCGGAAGAGGCGGTGGACCCGGTCGCCAGCCGTCTGGAGATGATCACGCTGCCCCGAGGGCGCGTCGTCTTCAACGAGGGCGAGCCCGGCGACAGCCTCTACATCGTCATGAGCGGCAAGATCAAGCTCTCCCGCCGGTCGCCGGACGGCCGCGAGAACGTCCTCGCCGTCATGGGCCCGTCCGACCAGTTCGGCGAGCTGTCCGTCTTCGACCCCGGCCCCCGTACCGCCACCGCCACGGCGGTCACCGACGTCCGGCTGGCCCGGATGGCGCAGTCGATGGTGCGTCCCTGGATCGAGGCGCACCCGGAGATCGGCGAGCAGCTGCTCCGCGTGCTGGCCCGCCGGCTGCGGCGCACCAACGACTCGGTGGCCGACCTGATCTTCACCGACGTCCCCGGCCGCGTGGCCAAGGCGCTGCTGCAGATGGCCGACCGCTTCGGCAGCCGCGACAACGACGGCCTCCGGGTCAAGCACGACCTCACCCAGGAGGAGCTGGCCCAGCTGGTCGGCGCCTCCCGCGAGACGGTTAACAAGGCGCTGGCCGACTTCGTGCACCGCGGCTGGATCCAGCTGCAGGGCAAGTCGGTCGTCGTCCTCGACGAGGACCGCCTCCGCCGCCGCGCGCGGTAGCGACGAGCGCTTTGCGGGTGTTGTTCGTGCTTTGAGGGTGCTGCAGGACCCGCAAAGCGCGAGAAGCACCCGCAAAGGCGCCCTGCGGGGTCACGAAGTGCAGCGGCACCACGAGTCTGATCCGTGTGCCGTCGGGCGGTACCGCCTCCGCCGAAGGGCGAGATGGCCACCGACGACCAGTCAGGCCCCGGGAACCACGCGGTTCCGGGGCCTCGCTGCGTCCGGCGACCGCTTTGCGGGTGTGGTTTGCGGTTTGCGGGTGCTGCAGGACCCGCAAAGCGCGAGAACACCCGCAAAGGCGCCACTTCGGGGTCACGAGGGAAGTGGCACGACCATTCGGATCCGCGTGCCGTCGGGCAGGACCGCCCAGCGGCCGTCGGGGGTCTCCTCGAACGTCGGGCTGATGGGGTGCAGCGGCTCCGGCGGTGACCCGGCGAGCGCGGCCGC
Organism: Blastococcus sp.; assembly: GCA_035296685.1. Taxonomy (GTDB): domain Bacteria; phylum Actinomycetota; class Actinomycetes; order Mycobacteriales; family Geodermatophilaceae; genus Blastococcus_B. Next base: position 7,402 of record DATHAK010000024.1, on the reverse strand, counting down.
GACGTCGGGGAACGCCTCCAGCTGCCCGAGGGTGTGACTGGTCGGAGGCAGCATGGGCCGGGCCCCGGTCGCCAGCTCGGCCAGCGCCGCGGACGGCGTCAGCCAGGACGCCTCGTCGGCCTCCCCGGACACGTGGCGGGCCTCCTGGCCGACGGGCAGGGCAGCCACGAAGAACTTCGTGTCGAACCGCCGGGGCTCCACCGGCGGGGTGATCCAATGGGCGAAGGGGCGCAGCAGGTCCGAGCGCAGCGCCAGGTCGCGGCCGGCCAGCAGCTCCGCGAGGGACAGCTCCCGCGCCAACAGCGCCTGCCGCTGCTCCTCCCACTCGTCGCCGGACACGTCCGGGACGACGTCGGTGCCGTCGGCAGACCCGGCCAGCAGGACACCGGCCTCCTCGAACGTTTCCCGCACCGCGGCGCAGACCAGCTCGCGGGCGGTCCGGACGTCGCAGCCGAACGCGGCGGCCCACTGCGCGGGCGCCGGCCCGGCCCAGGCGATCTCGGTGTCGCCGTCCCGGGCGTCGACGCCCCCGCCGGGATAGGCGGTCATCCCGCCGGCGAAGGGCATGCCCCTGGTGCGGCGCAGCAGGTAGACCTCGAGGCCGTCGGCGCCGTCCCGCAGCAGCAGCACGGTGGCCGCCTGGCGGGGTTCGGTCATCCGTTCAGCTCGACGGTCAGCTCGACCTCGACCGGCGCACCCAGGGGCAGCTCGGCCACCCCGACCGCGCTGCGGGCGTGCCTGCCGGCATCGCCGAAGATCTTGCCGAGCAGCTCGCTGGCGCCGTTGACCACCCGCGGCTGCCCGGTGAACCCCTCGGCGCTCGCCACGTAGCCCACGACCTTCACGATCCGCGCGACCGCGTCCAGCCCCACCAGGTCGTCGATCGCGGCGAGGGCGTTGAGGGCGCAGACCTTGGCGTCGGCCGAAGCGGCCTCGACGTCGACGGAGCCGCCCACCTTGCCCGTGCGGCGCAGGCCCCCATCGATGAACGGCAGCTGGCCGGAGGTGAACACCAGGGACCCCGAACGGACGGCGGGCACGTAGGCGGCGACCGGCGCCGAGACCGGGGGCAACCGGATGCCCAGCTCGGCCAGGCGGGCGTGCCAGCCGGAGGAGGCGGTCATGCCGGGCGCTTGAGGTACGCGACGAGCTGATCGGACCCACCGGGGCCCGGGAGGACGGTCACCAGCTCCCACCCGTCGACGCCCCAGGAGTCGAGGATCGCCTTCGTGTTGTGGATCAGCAGCGGGATGGTGGCGTACTCCCACTTGCGGCGGGCCGGTTCGGTCATGCCAGGACGCTAGCGCCAAGGCTTGGGCGGCCCACTGCAGGGTCCCGCTGCGAGCGGGCGAGTAGCGGGGGGCAGGGGGTCCTTCTTCTAGGCTGGGGCAGGTGAGCTCCGTTCCCTCCCCCGTGCGGCTGCACGTCGTGACCGGCAAGGGCGGGACCGGCAAGACCACCGTCGCCGCTGCCCTCGCCCTGGCGCTCGCCGCCGACGGCGGATCGGTGCTGCTGGTGGAGACGGAGGGCAGGCAGGGCATCGCGCAGGCCTTCGACACCCCGCCGCTGCCCTACGAGGAGCGGCGGGTGGCCGTCGCGCGGGGCGGCGGTGAGGTCAAGGCGCTGGCCATCGACGTCGAGGAGGCCCTCCTCGACTACCTCGACATGTTCTACAACCTGCGCCGCGCGGGCCGGGCGCTGCGCAAGATGGGCGCCATCGACTTCGCGACCGCGATCGCCCCCGGCCTGCGGGACGTGCTGCTCACGGGGAAGATCAAGGAGGCGGTCACCCGCCGGCACGACGGCCGTCCCGTCTACGACGCCGTCGTCGTCGACGCCCCGCCCACCGGCCGGATCACCCGCTTCCTGGGCGTGACCGCCGAGATGGCCCAGCTCGCGCGGTCCGGCCCGATCAAGACGCAGAGCGACGGCGTCATGGCGGTGCTGCGGTCCCCGCAGACGGCGGTGCACCTGGTGACGCTGCTCGAGGACATGCCGGTGCAGGAGACCGCCGACGCGATCGGCGAGCTGGCCAAGGCGGCGCTGCCGGTCGGCTCGGTGATCGTGAACATGGCGACCGAGCCGGTGCTGCCCGAGCCGTCCCTGGTCCGGGCCGCCCAGGGGCTGCTCACCGGGGCCGACCTGTCCCCGGCGCTGGCCGCGGCCCACCTCCCCGCGGGCACCGGTGTCGCCGACGCCCTCGCCGCCGAGGTCACCGAGCACGCCCGCCGCTGGGCCGCGCAGGACGCGCTGCGCGACGACGTCGAGGCGCTCGGCCTGCCCACCGTCGAGCTGCCCCTGCTCACCGGCCCCATGGACGTCGGCTCGCTGTTCGAGCTGGCCGGCCGGCTCGAGGACCACCTGCGCAGCGAGGTCGCCGCATGAGCGCGGAACCCGTCGAGCGTCCGCACCGGCACCCCCCGCGCCCGGCCCGGCCCGGTCCGCTGGCGCCGCCCATGGACCTGGCCGAGCTGATCGCGGACCGGCAGACCCGGATCGTCGTCTGCTGCGGCGCCGGCGGCGTGGGCAAGACGACGACCTCGGCGGCGCTGGCCCTCGCCGCGGCGGAGGCGGGGCGCACCGTCGTCGTCCTCACCATCGACCCGGCCCGCCGGCTGGCGCAGTCGCTTGGGCTGGTGGAGCTCGACAACGAGCCGCGGCGAGTTGACATCTCGGGAGCAACGACCCCGGATGCCCCGGGCGAGCTGCACGCGATGATGCTGGACATGAAGCGCACGTTCGACGACGTCGTCGTGGCGCACTCGACACCCGAGCGGGCCGAGCAGATCCTGCAGAACCCCTTCTACCAGTCGCTGTCCTCGTCGTTCTCCGGGACGCAGGAGTACATGGCGATGGAGAAGCTGGGGCAGCTGCGGGCCAGTGAGCAGTGGGACCTGATCATCGTCGACACCCCGCCGTCCCGGTCGGCGCTGGATTTCCTGGACGCCCCCAACCGGATGAGCCGGTTCCTCGACGGCACGATGATCCGGCTGCTCGCCGGGAGCGGCCGGGCCGGGCTGAAGTTCGCCAGCGCCGGGTTCATGTTCTTCAGCCGGATCATCTCCAAGATCCTCGGCGGCCAGCTGCTGCGTGACATCTCCGCGTTCGTCGCAGCGCTGGACACCATGTTCGGCGGCTTCCGCGAGCGGGCGACGGCCACCTACGAGCTGCTCCGCCGTCCGGGCACCTGGTTCGTCGTCGTCGCGACGCCCGAGCCCGACGCGCTGCGGGAGGCCTCGTACTTCGTCGACCGGCTCTCGGCCGAGGGCATGCCTCTGGCCGGGCTGGTGCTCAACCGCACCCACCCACCGGCGACGACGTCGCTGTCGGCCACCCGCGCCGAGGGGGCGGCGGAGGAGGTGCTCGAGGCCGGCGTCGACGGGGCGGAGCTCGCGGCGGCCGCGTTGCGGGTGCACGCCGAGCGGATGGTGCTGGCCGCCCGCGAGCAGCACCTGGCCGACCGGTTCACCAGTGCGCATCCCGAGGTCGCCGTCCGCACCGTGCCCGCGGCGGCCGGCGACGTGCACGACCTCGACGGTCTGCGGGTGATGGCCGGCGAGCTGACCGGCCCGGACGCGGACACGCCGACAGGCACGCCGCGCACCCGCGTCCTCCCCGCGCGCCGGGCCTGAGTCGGGCGGGGAGGGTACCTCGCCACGTACCCTCGGGGGCGATGTCGGAGAACGCGCCCTCCCGTGCCCAACTGCTGCTGAAGCTCGCCGCGACGATCGTCGTCGCCGGTGCGCTGGTGGCCGGACTCCTGCTGCCCTGGGTCGGCGGCACGGGGCTGGTCGCCCGGAACTCGGCCTCCCTGCTGGACGCGCTGCCGGTCGAGCTGACCGACGCGACGCCGGCCGGTAACAGCCGCGTGCTCGCCGCGGACGGCTCGCTGGTCACCAACTTCTTCGAGCACAACCGCACGCCGGTGGCCCCCGACCAGATCTCCCCCATCATGAAGCAGGCGCTGGTCGACATCGAGGACTCCCGCTTCTACGACCACAACGGGCTCGACGTGCAGGGCACGCTGCGCGCGCTCCTCAAGAACGTCGCGGCCGGCGAGGTGCAGGAAGGCGGGTCAACGCTGACCCAGCAGCTGGTCAAGCAGACGCTGCTGCAGACCGCCGACACCCCGGAGGAGGAGGCGGCCGCGACCGAGGAGAACGTCGCCCGCAAGCTCAAGGAGGCGCGGCTCGCCCTCGCGCTCGAGGACACCTACTCCAAGGACGAGATCCTCACCCGCTACCTGAACATCGTGTACTTCGGCAACGGCGCCTACGGCATCCAGGCAGCCGCCCAGAAGTACTTCAGCGTCAACGCGGCCGACCTGAACCTCCCGCAGGCGGCCATGCTCGCCGGCCTGGTGCAGAGCCCGACCAACGACGACCCGATCACCCAGCCCGAGAACGCGATGACGCGGCGCAACCAGGTGCTGAGCCGGATGCACCAGCTCAAGCACATCTCCAACGCCGAGCTGGCCGAGATCTCCGCGCAGCCGGTCGCCGTGGTCGAGGGTGCCGACCCGCCCAACGGCTGCATCGACGCCGCGGTGGGTGCGTTCTTCTGCGACTACCTCTACACCTACCTGACCGGCACGCTCGGGCTCCAGGCGAACGAGCTCAAGAACCGCGGCCTGACCATCCAGACGACGCTGCGGCCCGACATCCAGCGCTCCGCCGACCAGAGCGTGCTGTCGCAGACCGCCATGGGCGCGCCCCTGGTGGCCGCGTTCGACGCGGTGGACCCGAAGACCGGTCACGTGCTGGCCCTGAGCAACAACCGCCGCTACGGGTGCTCGGAGGCCGACTGCGAGTCGGTGAACCTGAACGTCGCGGCCGCCGCCGGCGCCGGGTCGACGTTCAAGGTGTTCACCGCGGCGGCCGCCCTCTCCGAGGGCTTCGGCTCGCAGTACACGCTGAACGTGCCGCAGCCCTACACGTCGCGGGTCTTCAAGAAGAACGGCGGCACGCGCGGGGCCCCCTACGTCGTCAGCAACGACAACCCCGGCTACGCCGCGACCTACAACATGACGTCGGGCCTGGTCGCCTCGGCCAACACCTACTTCGTGGGCCTGGAGGACGCGCTGGGCAGTGTGGCGAAGCCGGTCCAGACCGCCCAGGCCATGGGCATGCACTTCGACCACCCGCAGAACCTGGCGGAGTGCCGGAACGAGTGCGATGACTACGGCACGTACATCGCAGAGAACGAGCTCGGCTCGTTCACCCTCGGCCCGCTCGCCACCAGCCCGCTCGACCTGGCCAGCGCCTACGGCACCATCGCCGCCAGCGGCACCCACTGCGAGCCGACCCCGGTCACCGCCATCCTCGACCGGTTCGGCAAGCCGCTGACGAAGGCCGACGGCACGGTGATCGACACCGGTGACCACTGCACCGCCGAGGCGATCCCGGCCGGTGTCGCCGACACGCTGGCCAACATGATGGTCGGGGTCATCACCGGGGGCACCGGACGCCGCGCGGCGATCCCCGGCCACGTCGTCGCCGGCAAGACCGGCACGACGCAGGACAACAAGACCGCCGCCTTCGTGGGCATCACCCGCGACTACGCCGTCAGCGTCATGTACTTCGACCCGACCGGGCAGGTGCTCGTCGGTGGCCATGGTGGCGGGACGCCGGCGCAGATCTTCCACGACGCGATGGCGCCGATCCTGGCCGGCCAGCCGAACAACCCCTTCCCGCCGCCCGACCCGGCGGTCGCGGCCGGCACCCGCGGCAGGGGCTACTCACCGCCACCGCCGCCCGCCCCGGCTCCCCAGCCGACGACCGAGCAGCCCCCGGCCGAGCCCGACAACGGCCAGGGCGACGGCGGAGGGGGCGACGGCGGAGGCGGCGACGGTGGGGGGCCCGGCAACGGGAACGGCAACGGCAACGGCGGGGGCAACTGAAGGACCCCGTCCTCCTCACCGCTCGCAGGCTCGCGGCGAGCCTCTGGACGGGGCCGGATCAGCCCAGTTGCCGGCGCACCTCGGCGGCGACGCGGGCGCCGTCGGCCCGTCCCGCGACGACGCCGTTGGCGGCGCCCATGACCTTGCCCATGTCCTTTCTGCCCGACGCCCCGGTCCGGGTGACGACGTCGGCGACGATGGCGGCCAGGTCGGCGTCGCCGAGCTGGACGGGCAGGTAGTCGGCCAGCACCTCCCCCTCGGCCTGCTCCCGCTGCGCCTGCTGGGCCCGGCCGGCCGCGCCGAACGCGTCGGCGGCCTCCCGCCGCTTCTTGGCCTCCCGGCGCAGGACGGCCTGGACCTCGTCGTCGGAGAGCTCCCGGGCCTCCTTGCCGGACACCTCCTCGGCGCTGACCGCGGCGAGCACCATGCGGAGCGTCGCCGTCCGCAGCTCGTCGCGGGCCTTCATCGCGGTGGTGAGGTCGTTGCGCAGCTGATCCTTGAGTCCGGGCACTCCTCCAGCCTGACACGGCGGTCCCCGGCCACGGGACCGTAGGCTCAGTCCTCGTGCGCTGGTTCACCGCTGTCCCCACCGCCGCCGTCGCGGCCGGCGCGGCGGTCACCGCCTACGCGAGCCTCTACGAGCGCACCCGATGGACGCTGCGTCGCTTCGACGTCCCGGTCCTGGCCCCCGGCTCGGCCCCGCTGACGATCCTGCAGGTCTCCGACCTGCACATGACCTCCGGCCAGCGCTCCAAGCAGGAGTGGGTGGCCGGGCTGGCGGCGCTGGAGCCGGATCTGGTGATCAACACCGGCGACAACCTGGCCGGCTTCGACGCGGTCCCCGGGACGCTGCGCGCGCTCGACCCGCTGATGGACCTGCCGGGTGTCTTCGTGCTGGCCAGCAACGACTACTACGCGCCGCGACCGAAGAACCCGCTCAAGTACTTCTGGCCCGACCACAAGCGGGTGCACGGCACGCAACTGCCCTGGCGCGACCTGCGTGACGGGATGCGGGCCCGCGGCTGGCTCGACCTCACCAACGCGACCGGCGAGCTCACCGTGGGCGGACGGCGGATCGTGTTCGCGGGCGTCGACGACTCGCACCTCAAGCGGGACCGCTACGACCTCGTCGCGGGCCCGGCCGACCGCTCCGCCGAGGTGCGCATCGGGCTCGCCCACTCCCCCGAACCCCGCGTGCTCGACCGGTTCGCCGCCGACGGCTACGACCTGGTGCTGGCCGGCCACACGCACGGTGGACAGCTGCGGATGCCCGGGGTGGGGGCCCTGGTCACCAACTGCGGCATCGACCGCTCGCGGGCCCGTGGGGTGTCCCGCTGGGGTTCGCACATGTGGCTGCACGTGTCGGCCGGACTCGGCACCTCGCCGTTCGCCCCGGTGCGGTTCGCCTGCCCGCCGGAGGCCAGCCTGCTGACCCTGGTGCCGCGACCGGCGGTGGCGTCCAACGGGGAGGTAACCCGCCCGTCGGCCGTGGTGGACGTCGGA
>DATHAK010000023.1:0-62311 GCA_035296685.1 Blastococcus sp. | reverse complement strand
CGGAAGTCGGTGCCGCCACCGGTGTCGACGATGCTGCCGAGCCCGGTGCCCATCACGAAGATGAACAGCAGCGGCTGGAGCAGCATGGTCACCATGCGGGCCTTGTCCTGCTTGAGGCGCAGCAGCTCGCGGCGGGTGACCACCCAGGTGGCCCGCAGCTGGTGGGACATGTCGTTGCGGACCTCCGGCAGGAGGTCGATCGGCCCGACGTCGGGGCGCGTGGTGGTGCCGCGGGACGGAAGGTCGTGCTCGTCGACGGAGTCGGTCATGTCAGCGCCTCCCGGCGAAGGGGAACACGGAGCCCTGCGGGCCCTCGGAGTCGCGGATGGTGCGACCGGTGTAGGTCATGAAGACGTCGTCGAGGCTCGGGCGGGTCACCGTCACCGATTGGATGTGCACCCCCAGCTCGGTGAACAGCCGGGGCACGACGTGCGCCCCCTCCGGGACGGCGATCGTCACCTGCCCCTCGTGCACGCCCGGCTCGACGCCGATCCGCTCGCGGATCCGGGCGATGGCGAGCTCGTCGTCGTCGGTGCGCAGGGCGATCCGGTCGGTGCCGATGCTGGACTTCAGCGCCTCCGGGGTGTCCTCGACCGCGATCTCGCCATGGTCCATGATCGCGATCCGGTCGCAGTGCTCGGCCTCGTCCATGTAGTGCGTGGTGACGAAGACGGTGATCTCGGTGCGCTGCCGTAGGTCGTGCAGGTAGTCCCAGATGGCGGCCCGGGTCTGGGGGTCCAGACCGATGGTGGGCTCGTCGAGGAACAGCACCTGCGGCGCGTGGACGAGGCCGCGGGCGATCTCCAGCCGGCGCTTCATGCCGCCGGAGAACTTCATGACGATGTCCGAGCGGCGGTCGGCCAGCGCCACCATCTCCAGGACCTCGTCGATCCGGCGTTCGGCGTCGGCGCGCCCCAGCCCGTAGAGGTCGGCGTGGAACCGCAGGTTCTGCTCGGCGGTCAGCTGCAGGTCCAGGGTCTGCTGCTGGAAGACCAGCCCGATGCGGCGGCGGACCTGGTCCCGCTCGGTGACGACGTCGAATCCGGCCACCCGGGCGCTGCCCGCCGTCGGGTTGCGGATGGTGCACAGCATCTCGATGGTCGTGGACTTGCCCGCGCCGTTGGGGCCGAGGAAGCCGTAGGTCTGACCGGCCTCCACGCGCAGGTCGATGCCCTTGACCGCCTCGACGACGCTGTCCTTTGACTTGTACGTCTTGGTGAGCCCGACCGCTTCGATCGCCGGTTCTCTAACGGTGTTAGACACGGGCGACAGAATTCCCTAACACCGTTAGAGTGTCAAGCGTGTTTCCGGAGACCACCGCGGAACGAGCGCCCATCACGCGCGAGGCGATCGTCGACGCCGCCCTGGCGCTGCTCGCCGACGGCGGGCTGGACTGCGTGAGCTTCCGGCGGATCGCCGCGCGGCTGGGCGTCTCCGGGCCGACGCTCTACTGGCACGTCGCCAACAAGCGCGAGCTGATGGACCTGATGGCCGAGGAGCTGGTGCGCCGCGCCGGCCGCGGTGCGGCCGAGCCCGCGCACGGCCAGCCGTGGTGGGAGTGGCTGCGCGCGCACGCGGAGCACATGTTCGCCGCGCTCATCGCCACCCGGGACGCGCCCCGCGTCCTGGCGGGCAACCGGCCGAGCGCCGACAGTTTCGCCGAGATCGAGCGCACCCTCGCCGTCCTCGTGCACGCCGGCCTCACGCCCGGGCAGGCGCAGATGACCCTGTTCGCGATCGGCGCCTACGTCATCGGCAGCGCCACCGAGTGGCAGGCCGAGGCCGAGCGGAACGCCGACCGCCCGCTGCCCGACGCCGACGACGCCGGGGCCAACGCGGTGCGGGAGGACATCCTCGCCGACCAGCCCTACCTGCTCGCGGCGATCCGCGACCTGCTGCGCCGGCCGCACGAGGCGACGTTCGAGCACGGACTGGACCTGCTGATCGCGGGCATGCGCGCCCGGTACGTCCCGCACGACTGAGTCGGCTCAGCGGGTGCGGGTGCCCTCCAGCCCGATCCGCTCGGCGGCGGGTGCGCCCGCCTGGGCCGGCACGCGCACGGAGGCGGCGGGTCCGACGGTCACGCGGTCGGCGGGCTCGGGGCGGGCGAACAGGTATCCCTGCGCCTGGGCGCAGTCGAGCTGCCGGAGCGCCTGCCGCTGGTCCTCGGTCTCGACGCCCTCGGCGACGACGTCGAGCCCCAGCGTCCGGGCGAGCTCCACGATCGACGTGATGAGCGTCGTCGCCGACCGGCCCGAGGGCAGGTCGCTGACGAAGCTGCGGTCGATCTTGATGATGTCCGCGGGGAGATGACGCAGGTACGACAGGCCCGAGAAGCCGGTGCCGAAGTCGTCGATCGCGATCTGGACGCCGAGCGCCCGCAGGGCCTCGAGCTGGCTGACGACCGAGTCGACGTCGCGCACCAGGACGCCCTCGGTCACCTCGAGGGTCAGTTGCGCGGCAGGGAACCCGCTCTCCTCCAACGCCGCGACGACGTCGTCGACGACGTCCCCGTCCTGGAACTGGCGCGGGGAGAGGTTGACCGCCATCCGCAGCGGGGTGCCGCTCTCCCGCGACCACGCCGCGCCCTGCCGCACGGCCTCGCGCAGCACCCAGCGGCCGATCAGCGAGATGGCCCCCGTCTCCTCGGCGAGCGGGATGAACTCCACCGGGGGGATGAGCCCGCGCTCGGGGTGGTTCCAGCGAACCAGCGCCTCGAACCCGGTGGTGCGCCCGTCGGCGAGCCGGACGGTGGGCTGGTAGTGGACGACGAGCTGGCCGGCCGCGGCCGCGTTCACCAGGTCCTGGGCCAGGTCGGCCCGGCGACGGGCCGCTTCGGCCATCCCGTCGGCGTAGACGACCACGCGGTTCTTCCCCTGAGCCTTGGCCAGGTACATCGCCAGGTCGGCGTTGCGCAGGAGGGCGCCGGCGGTGCGGTCGGCCGTGTCGGTGGAGGCGGCCACGCCCACGCTGCCGCGCACGGTCACCGTGCCGCCGTCCAGGGGGACCGGGACGGCGAGGGAGACGAGGACGCGCTCGGCGACCGCCCGGGCCACCTCGGAGCCCCCGTTGACGACGACGGCGAACTCGTCGCCGCCGATGCGGGCGACCACGTCACCGGGGCGCACGCAGGAGTGCAGCCGCTCCGCCAGGACGAGGAGGAGCTCGTCGCCGACCGCGTGCCCGCGGCTGTCGTTGACGTCCTTGAAGTCGTCGAGGTCGATGAACAGCAGGCTCACCGTTCCGCCGCGGACGAGCACGCGGTGGGTGATCTCCTCGAGCAGGGTGCGGTTGGCCAGGCCGGTCAGCGGGTCGCTGAGGACCTGGTCCTCGTTGAGCCGCCAGGCGGCGAGGTGGGCCAGGCTCGCGGCGAGCACGAAGGCGCCGTGGATCCCGGCCCAGAGCCAGGGGTCGTGCACGGCGGCGTGGCTGTAGACGGCGTGCGGGTAGAGGGTGCCGAAGATGCCGTGGTGGGCGATCACCATGACCAGGGCGACGCCGTAGGGCACCCAGTCCTGGTACAGCGACACCACGCCGACCATCACGAAGAAGATGAAGTGCGACTCGGTGACGCCCTCCCAGAGGTGCACCAGCACCGCCGAGGCGACCATCAGGCTCAACGTGGTGGCCGAGGCGCGGGTCTTGCGGCCCAGGCCCGGCGCGGTCGCCAGGAGGGCCGGCCCGGCCACCGCGACGAGGATCCCGACGGCCGCCGGCTGTCCCGCGCCGCGCACCCAGGCGAAGACGACGAGCAGGCCCGCGGACAGCAGGCACAGGCGCACGATCGCCGCGTGCCGGCGCTGCCACACGGCTTCGGGCAGCAGTCGACCCTCGGGGAGCAGCCGGGCAGCCCGGGTCCGCAGATCGAGGGTCACACCTGCGCCATCGGCGCATTGCGGAACGAACTGGAGCGGTTATCCCGCGGCTCCCCCCTTCGGAGGGGTTCGCCCGGAAGGATCAGCGCAGCTCGAGGCCGGAGAGCGGTGACTCGTCGCAGATCTTCGCCGGGGGCAGCGCCGGCATGCCCAGCAGCGTCGGCTGACCCCGCACCGGTCTGGTGTGCGAGTGGTCGAGGGGGCTCCGCGGCGGAACGGCCGACCCGTCCCGGGCGGCCAGCGCGGCCTCGCCGTAGCCCTGGACGCACTCGGGGTCGGGGCCGTCCAGCGGGAGGCCGGTGAAGAACTTGGCCGCCATGCAGCCGCCGCGGCAGGCGTCGAAGTGCCCGCACTGCGTGCACGCCCCGCCGGTCTGCGGGCTGCGCAGGTCGGCGAACAGCTCGCTGGACCGCCAGACCCGCTGGAACCCGCCCTCGTCGCGCACGTTGCCGGCGAGGAAGTTCTCGTGGATGGCGAACGGGCAGGCGTACACGTCGCCCACCGGGTCGATCAGGCAGACCACGCGACCGGCCCCGCACAGGTTCAGCCCGGGCAGCGCCTCCCCGAAGGCGGACAGGTGGAAGAACGAGTCGCCGGTCAGCACGCCGTCCCCGTGCGCGAGCAGCCACTGGTACAGCTCGCGCTGCTGCTGCTGGGTGGGGTGCAGCTGGTCCCAGACGTCGGCCCCGCGGCCGCTCGGGCGCAGCCGGGTGATGCGCAGCTGGGCGCCGTACCGGTCGGTGAGCGCCTTGAAGTCGTCGAGCTGGCCGGCGTTCTCGCGGGTGACGACGACGGAGACCTTGAAGTCCTTCATCCCCGCCTCGGCGAGGTTCTCCAGGGCGCGGGTCGCGGTGGCGAACGAGCCGGCCCCGCGCACGCGGTCGTTGACCTGGGCCGTGGCGCCGTCCAGGGAGATCTGGACGTCGACGTAGTCGGTGGCCGCCAGCTGCCGCGCCCGCGCCTTGTCCAGCTTGATCCCGTTGGTCGAGAACTTGACGCCGACGTCGTGGCCGACCGCGTAGTCGAGCAGGTGCCAGAAGTCGGGTCGCACGGTCGGCTCGCCGCCGCCGACGTTGACGTAGAAGACCTGCATCCGCTGCAGCTCGTCGATGACCGCCTCCGCCTCGGCGGTGGACAGCTCGCGCGGATCGCGCCGTCCCGACGAGGACAGGCAGTGCACGCACGCCAGGTTGCAGGCGTAGGTGAGCTCCCAGGTGAGGCAGATGGGGGCGTCGAGGCCGTACTCGAACTGGTCGATCAGCCGCCCGCCGACCGGTCGCTCGACGGTGGTCACGCGTTCTCGGCCTCCGTGCAGGGGCCCGCCGCGAGCCTGCGAGTGGTGGGGGGCACGGGGGTCCTTTCTTCGATCATCTGCGACCGGGCCAGGTCGGCCAGCGCGCGCTCGTAGGCGGGCCACTGGCTCTCGGGGACGCCGCAGGCGACGAGCGTCGCCACGGCGTCCGGGTGGTCGGCCAGCGCCTCGACCACGGCGACCAGCGGCTTGGACTTCAGGAAGGAGAGCTTCCGGTTGCCGAAGTGGTAGACGAGCGCGCCGAAGGGCTCGGGCCGGAGCGCGACCGAGCGGGCCTTCCGCCAGGCCCGCGACGGGTCGAACGCAACCGCGGTGGTCGCCACGGGGTCAGTAGACGCCGCACATGCCGTCGATAGAGACCTCTTCGACCAGCGACTCCTCGATCACCAGCTCCTCGGCGGCGGGGGCCGGCTCGACCACGGCGGTGTCGGGCTGGGGCGTGTCGGGCATGCGGACCTCCGGGGATTCCGTGGGGCGAGCTGCTGCCGCGGACGTTAGCCACCCCCCGTGGCACCGGCAACAGCGCCCCGCTCCTTCCCTGGCGCGGCCGCGGACCGCACGATCCGGTCGGGCCGGATGCGCACACCGGTCGCCCGTCCCAGCCACGCCCGGAGCCGGCCGCTCGGGTCCTCGACCGCGATCTCCGTCCCGTCCGCCCGCCGCACCAGCAGGCCCCGGCCGGTCCCGAGCAGCTCCGCGGCGTCGGGTCCCAGCACGTCGTCCAGGCGGCAGAGCCGTCCGCCGGCCACGACCTCGGGCTGGGGGACGAGCGTGCCGGCCAGCCGCCGGCCGGCCCGGCCGGCCCGCTCGACCAGCGGGCCGTTGCGCAGCGGCGGCGTCCGGCTGTCAGTGGCCAGCCGCGCCACGACCGGGAGCCGGCGGACGGCGGCGAGGACGACGCGCCGTGCGGCGTTCCCGCCCCGGCCTCCCCCGGTCATCAGCCCGCCGAGCAGCCGGGCCACCCCGATGAGCGCCCGGGCGTGCGGCTCGCGCTCGGCCTGGTAGGTGTCGAGCAGCTCCTCCTCGGCGTCCCCGGACAGGACGGCGGCGAGCTTCCAGACGAGCTGGTGCACGTCGCGCAGCCCGAGGCCGAGTCCCTGACCGACGAACGGAGGGCTCAGGTGCGCGGCGTCGCCGGCCAGCAGCACCCGCCCGGCCCGCCAGCGGTCGGCCACCGCCGCGCGGTAGGTGTACTCGACGGCCCGCAGGATCTCGACCTGCGCCGGGTCGACGGGCGCCAGCAGCCGGGCCAGCCGCCGGGGCGTCGTGACGTCGGCGACCGTCTCCCCCGGGGCCATCCGCAACTCCCAGCGGTACCGGTCCCCGGTGACCGGCATGAACGTCGCAGGGTGGCGGGCGTCGCAGACCTGGTGCACCCCGGGCCACACCGGCAGCCGCGCCGCAGACCGGACGTCGAGCACGAGCCACCGGTCGGGCGGCCCCAGATCCCGCAGGAGCGAACCGATCAGCCCGCGCACCGTGCTGTTGGCGCCGTCGCACCCCAGCACGGCCGCGGCGCGGACGGACCGTTCCGCTCCACCGCCCCGGTCGAGGAACCGGACGACGACGTGGTCCTCCTGGCTCACGCCGGTGACCTCGGCGCCCCGCGTGACCGTCACCCCGGCCGCAGCGGCCGCGTCGCGGAGCACCTCCTCCAGGTCGGGCTGGTGGACGAAGGAGCCCTGCGGCCAGCCGTTGCCACCGGCGTCGGCGTCGCGACGGAACTCGGCGAGAACCCGGTGGCGTCCGTCGAGCAGCCGGAGCCCGGCCATGGGGCGGGTGCGCGGGAGCACCTCATCGGCCACCCCGGCGTCCTGGAGCACCCGGAACACCTCGTCGTCCAGGTGCACGGCCCGGGGCAGGGGATACGGGCGGCGGTGCCGCTCGAGGACGAGCACGTCGATTCCCCGGCGGGCGAGCAGCAGCGCCGCCGTCAGCCCGACGGGCCCGGCGCCCACGACGACGACAGGGGCGGCCGGCACCGCGCCAGTGTGCGGCAACGTTGCACGCCGCGGCCGCGCGCTGGGGGCAACGTTGCATCCGACTATCCGGACTGTGACGTCCGCCATAGCGTGCGGTGCAGACACGCGCGACGCGTGCCTGCCCCCACCTGCCCTCGACGGCGAGGGCGACAAGGAGGTCCTCCGTGCCCGTAGAGACCCGCGGCGCCATCATGCGATCCGCCCCCGGCACGTGGGAGGTGGTGGACCTGATCTCCGACGACCCCCGCGCCGGTGAACTGCAGGTCAAGCTGGCCGCCTCCGGTATGTGCCACTCCGACGACCACGTCGCCACCGGTGACATCCCGGTCGCCACCTACCCGATGTGCGGGGGGCACGAGGGCGCCGGCGTGGTCACCGCCGTGGGCCCGAACACGAAGGGCTTCACGGAGGGCGACCACGTCGTCTTCTCCTTCCTGCCCGCCTGCGGAAAGTGCCGCTGGTGCGCCGGCGGAATGTCCTACCTGTGCGACCTGGGCGCGGGCCTCCTCGTCGGCGCCCGCTTCGACGACCTCGGGAGCTACCGCATCACCACCTCCGACGGCACCCCGGTCGGTCAGATGTGCGGCATCGGCACGTTCGCCGAGGTGACGACGGTCCACGTCGAGTCGGCGGTGAAGATCCCAGACGACATCCCGCTCGAGGTCGCCTGCCTCACCGGGTGCAGCGTCGGCACCGGCTGGGGCTCGTCGGTGACCGCGGCCAAGGTGGAGCCGGGCGACACCGTGATCGTGATGGGGATCGGCGGGATCGGCAGCAACGCGGTGCAGGGCGCGGCCTACGCCGGCGCCAGTCACGTGATCGCCGTCGACCCGGTCGCGTTCAAGCGCGAGAAGGCCCAGGAGTTCGGTGCCACCCACGCCTTCGAGGGCATCGAGGAGGCCGCCGAGTTCGCGCGCAGCGTCACCAACGGCCAGGGCGCGGACAAGGCGATCGTCACCGTCGGCGTCACCACCGGTCAGCACGTCGCGCAGGCCTTCTCCGCCGTCCGCAAGGCCGGCACCGTCGTCGTGACGGGTCTCGGCGACATCACCGACGTCTCCGGCATCCCGATCTCGGTGGGCGAGCTCACGCTGTTCGCCAAGGAGATCAAGGGCGCGATGTTCGGCGACTCGAACCCGCACACCGACATCCTCAAGATGCTGCGGCTCTACCAGGAGGGCAACCTCAAGCTGGACGAGCAGGTGACCAAGAAGTACACGCTCGACGAGGTCAACCAGGGCTACGAGGACATGCACGCGGGCAAGAACATCCGCGGCGTGATCATCCACAACAGCTGACCTGGGACCCGGGGTGCCGCCTGCACAACGGGCGGCACCCCGGCGTGCGTGTCGACCCCATCGACAGGAGCTCCGATGACCGCCACGGCCGCGCGGCTCGACGTCGGCGGCATGGTGCGGGTCGCCCGCGACCGGGTCGTCGCCCGCATCCGGGAGGCGGAGGTGGTCGCCGCGGCCCTCTCGGCCGGGCGCAACGTCGTCCTGGAGGGGCCGCCGGGGACGGGCAAGACCACCCTGCTCCGATCCCTCGCCGACGGCGCCGGCGTCCCTCTCGTCCTCGTCGAGGGCAACGCGGAGCTGACCCCCACCCGGCTGGTCGGCCACCACGACGCCTCGCGGGTGCTCAGCGAGGACTACCGGCCCGAGAACTTCGTGCCCGGGCCGCTCACCCGGGCGATGACCGAGGGGGCGCTGCTCTACGTCGAGGAGTTCAACCGGGTGCCCGAGGAGACGATGAACGTCCTGCTCGGGGTGCTGTCCGAGCGGGAGATGCACGTGCCGCGGTACGGCCGCGTGGCCGCGCGGCCGACCTTCCGGCTGGTCGCCGCGATGAACCCGTTCGACGCCGTGGGGACCGCGCGGGTGACGCCCGCCCTCTACGACCGCTCCTGCCGCGTCGCTATGGGCTACCAGGACGAGGACGCCGAGCTGCGTGTCGTCGCGGCCGTCACCGGCGGTGATCCGCACCTGGTGGCCCGGGCCGTCCGGGCCGTGCGGATCACCCGCGACCACCCCGAACTGCGGATCGGCGCATCGGTGCGGGGCGCGATCGACACGGTGCTGATCGCCGTCGAGCTCGGCACGGTGCGCGACACCGCGGCGCTCGAGGACTCCACCGGACTCGACGCGGCGCTGGCCGCGCTGACCGGGAAGGTGACCCTCGGCGACGGGGTCAGCCGGCCGGTGGAGGACGTCGTCGCCGACATCTGGCGCAGGGCCGGTGAGGAGCTGGGAAAAGGCTGACGGGCCCGGAGGCGCCGCCCGGGCCACCGCCCGGGCCGCCGCCTCCGGGTCAGGCAGGCAAGGCACCTCACCGTCCGCCGCAGGCGCGCGTGGTCGAGGACCCGGCGGAGGTGGAGGAGCTGCTCCGCTCCCAGGGCACCCGGCGGGTCAGCCGCGACCAGCTCTCCCGCAGCAACCCCGACTTCGACGCCGTCTCGCCGGAGGCCGGCGAGCTCGACACCGAGGCGCTCGCCGAGCTGGCGGCCCGCGACCCGGACGCCGCCGCGCGGGTGGTGACGGCGGCCGCGCGGGCGTTCGACCCGGCGCTGCGCGCTGCCGCACGCTCGCTGGCCGCACGGCTGCCGGTGGGCCGGCCCCGCACCGGGGTCGCCGACCGCCCGGGCACCAGCCGGGTCGTCACCCGGCGGGAGCCCACCGGTTCCGACGTCGACCTGGACGCCACCCTGGCCGCCCGGGGTTCGGAACCCCGGTGGCGCGCCGAGCACGTGCACACGCGCGGCTGGCGGTCGACCGGACGGGCCGTCGTGCTGCTGGTGGATGCGTCCGGCTCGGTCGCCGGGGACGAGCTGGCCGCCGCCGTCCTGACCGCCTCGGCCCTGGTGCAGCGGATGCGCCCGGGCGACGAGCTGGGCGTCGTCGCCTTCTGGTCGAGGGCGGTGGTGCTGCGCCCGCTGTCGGCCGACCCGCGGGTCGAGCTCGTCGTCGACCGGCTGTGCGACCTGCGCGGCAGCGGGACGACGGACCTCGAGCTGGCCCTGCAGACCGCGGCGGCGCAGGTGGCCCGGTCACGGGCCGCCGACCGGCAGGTCCTGCTGCTCTCCGACGGCGTCGCCACCGACAGCCCAGACCCCGTGGGCGCGGCGACGGCGCTGGCCCGCATCCCGGCCCGGTTGCAGGTGCTCGCGCTGTCCGGCGACGAGGAGGCAATGGCGTCCTGCGCGGCGCTCGCGGCGGCCGGAGGAGGCAGGGTCGCTGCCCTGCACCGCCCCTCGATGGCCCCGGCGGCCGTGCGCGAGCTACTGGGCTGACGTGCCGTGGGATCCGGGGCCGGCGGCCGGGCATACGCACCCGGCCGCCGCCGGCATCAGGCTCCGAACTCGCTGAGGTCCAGCGCGCCGGCCGGTGCGGTGATGGTCACCCGCTCGCCGAACCGGCTGAACGTGACGGTGCCGGGGGCGTCGCCCTTGTCCACGAGCCGCAGCGGGTAGGACGGTCCGCTGTCGGCCACCTCGAGCGTGCTCCCGTCCTCCTGCGTCACGACGACGACCGGCTGCCCGTCGAGCTCGTCGGTGGTGACGTCGCCGGTGATCGCGTTGTCGTCCTCGGGCGTGCGCAGTTCGTCGACCAGACCGGACAGGGTGAGGGCGCCGAACTCGGTGGCGGCGTCGGGCGGCAGCAGGATCCAGACGCCGTCCAGGGAGGCCGCCGCCTCTTCCGGCACACCGGAGGCCGCCCAGAAGTCCCCGGGCGCCTGGATGTACGACGTCCCGCCGGTGAAGACGAGCTGGAGCGTGACGCCGTCCATCGTCAGGGAGCCGATGGCGTCCTCGTCCTGGAGGTGCAGGTCGAGCGCCTGCTCCTGGCCGGCCTCGGTGATGGTGCCCTGGACGTGCGCGGCCCCGGCCTCCTCAAGCGCCTTGAAGGACGCCTCGGCGACCTCCTCCCCGCTCATGCGGCTGAGCGAGCTGCCGGCCTCGCTGGACGACGAGGCGGCACCGGGCTCGGCGCCGTCGACGCCGTCGGAGCCGCCGCAGCCGGCGAGCAGCAGGGCCGCCGCTCCGGCGATCGCCAGTCGTCTGATGTGCATGGGAACCCCTGTCGCTGTGGAACCCGATGGTTCCGTCCGCGGCCATCGTGCACGTCGCCGGCGACGGCCGGGCCGAGGCCGCGGGCGAGTGTCGGTCAGGGGGACCCCTCCGGCCGCAGTCGCCCCAGGGGCCGCACGGCCTCGCGGGCCCGCGTCAGCGGTCGGCGGTCCGGTGGATGGGGCCCTCGATGCCCGCCAGCCGCTCGCCGGAGCCGCCCCAGCGCCCGGCGATGATCTCGGCAGCGATCGACACCGCGGTCTCCTCGGGGGTCCGCGCCCCGAGGTCCAGCCCGATCGGGGAGGAGAGCCGGCCGATCTCCTCCTTGGTCATCCCGGCCTCTACCAGGCGTGCCTCCCGCTCCTCGTGCGTGCGCCGCGAGCCCATGGCGCCGACGTAGGCGACCGGGATCCGCAGGGCCACCTCGAGCAGCGGCACGTCGAACTTCGGGTCGTGGGTGAGCACGCACAGCACGGTGCGCTCGTCGATGCGCCCCGCGTCGACCTCCGCCTGCAGGTAGCGGTGCGGCCACTCCACGATCACCTCGTGGGCATCGGGGAACCGCTTCGGCGTGGCGAACACCGGCCGGGCGTCGCAGACGGTGACCCGGTAGCCGAGGAACGCGCCGACGCGGGCGACGGCCGCCGCGAAGTCGATGGCCCCGAAGACCACCATGCGGGCCGGCGGCGCGAACGAGTTGACGAACAGCTCGAGGTCGTCGCCGCGGCGCTCGCCGTCGTGCCCGAAGTGCAGGATCCCGGTGCGGCCGGCGGCGAGCATGCCCCGGGCGTCGGCGGCGACGGCGTCGTCCAGGCGCTGCAGCCCGAACGTCCCGGACGCGCGGTCGGGCCAGAGGACGAGCCGGCGCCCCAGCCGGTCGTCGGGGCCCTTGACCACGGTGACGACGGCGACCGGCTCGTGCCGGTCGACCGACTCGGCGACCTCCCCGAGCTCGGGGAAGGACTCGCGGGAGATCGACTCGACGAAGACGTCGAGGATCCCGCCGCAGGTCAGGCCCACCGCGAAGGCGTCGTCGTCGCTCACGCCGTAGCGCTCGAGGGTGGGCAGGCCCGTCTCGACGACGTCCTTGGCTTCCTCGTAGACCGCGCCCTCGACGCAGCCGCCGGAGACGCTGCCCACCGCCGTGCCGTCGGGCCCCACGAGCATGGAGGCACCCGCTGGGCGGGGCGCCGAGCGCCAGGTGGCGACGACGGTGCCCATGCCGACGGTCTCCCCCGCCTGCCACCACCCGATCAGGTCCTCGAGAACGTCACGCACGGGAAGACTCCTTCCGTCGGTAGCGCAGCGGCCCCCCTGCAGGGTCCCGGCGCGAGCTTGCGAGCGTTGGGGGGCAGGGGGGTCCTTCAAGCACGCTGGATCACTCCCGTCAGCTCCTCGAACGCGGCCATGCTGTGGCCGGACACGAAGTGGTCGATCGAGGGCAGGGCGGCCCGCATGCCGCCGGTGAGCGGCTCGTAGCCCGCCCTGCCCTTGTGCGGGTTCACCCACACGACCGCGTGCGCCAGGCGCCGCAGCCGCGCCATCTGCTCCGCGAGCAGCTCGGTGCCGCCGCGTTCCCAGCCGTCGCTGCAGACGACGACCACCGCACCGCGGGCGGTGCCGCGCTGACCCCACCGGTCCAGGAACGCCTTGAGCACCTCCCCGAGCCGGGTGCCGCCCGACCAGTCGGGGATCGCCGAGCCGCTGGCCGCGAGCGCCTTGTCGGGGTCGCGCAGCCGCATCTCCCGCGTCACCCGGGTCAGCCGGGTGCCGATCGTGAACACCTCCGTCGCCGCGGGCCGCGCGCGCACCGCGGCGTGCGCGAAGCGGAGCAGGGCGTCGGCGTAGGGCGACATCGACCCCGAGACGTCGACCAGCAGGACGACGCGACGCGGGCGCGGCTGCCGCCGCCGGTGCATCAGCCGGGTCACCTCGCCCCCGTCGCGCAGGGCCCGCCGCACCGTGCGGGCGGGGTGCACGACCCCGCGGGGGCTGGGCCGGCGCCTCCTGGCCGGACGCATCGGCGTGGCCGGCACGAGCAGCCGGAACAACCGGCGCAGGTGCTCGCGCTCGGCCACCGTCAGGCCGGCGACGTCGCGGTGCCGCAGCACCTCGTCGGCACTGGCCCGCGCGGCCAGCTCCGGGGCGGCACCGTCGTCGTCCCCCTCGCCGGAGCCGGCGTCGAGCGGCGCCGACTCGCTGAGCCGGGGCGGTTCGGTGGTCCGTGAGCGGCCGGGGCGCGGCGCCTCGCCGGCGAAGTAGGCGGCGAACGCGGCGTCGTAGCGCTCGAGGTCGTCGGGGCTCCCGCAGAGGGTGAGCCGGCCGGCCCAGTAGACGTCGGTGGGGTCGAGCACGTCGAGCGAGCCGAGCGCCTCGATCATCGCCTCGACCCGGTCCGGGGACGCCGTGACGCCCGCATGGCGCAGCGTGCGGGCGAAGCCGAGGACCGTGGCCACGACATCCCGCGCGCCGGAGACGCCCGCCGGGCTGACCTCAGCCACCGAAGAGCGCCCCCGCGGCCAGCGCCTGCACGCGGTCGGTGTCCTCGCGGTACTTGAGCACCGCGCCCAGCGTGCGGGCCGCGACGTCGGGATCCAGGTCCCGCGCCCCGAGAGTGTGCAGCGCCGTCGCCCAGTCCATCGCCTCGGCGATGCCGGGCGGCTTGAGCAGGTCGAGCGTGCGCAGCTTGGCCGTCGCCCGGGCCACCTCGCGGGCCAGCTGCTCGGTGACGTCGGGCAGCCGGCGGCGCAGGATCGCCACCTCCCGGTCGAAGTCGGGGTGCTGCAGCCAGTGGTAGAGGCAGCGCCGCTTGAGCGCGTCGTGCACCTCGCGGGTGCGGTTGGAGGTGAGGACGACGAGCGGCGGCGTGGTCGCCCGCACGGTTCCCAGCTCGGGGATCGAGATGGTGAAGTCGGACAGCACCTCCAGCAGGAAGGCCTCGAACTCGTCGTCGGCCCGGTCCACCTCGTCGACCAGCAGCACGCTGGGCGAGTCCTCGAGCGCCTGGAGCAGGGGACGGGCGAGCAGGAACCGGCGGTCGTACAGCGAGGCCTCGAGCGTCTCGGTGTCCTGGTTGGCATGGGCCGCCTCGGCGGCGCGCAGGTGCAGCAGCTGCCGGCCGAAGTCCCAGTCGTAGAGCGCCTGGCTGGCCTCGAGGCCCTCGTAGCACTGGAGCCGGTAGATCGGCCGGCCGGTCACCTCCGCCAGGGCGTGCGCCAGGGCCGTCTTGCCGACCCCGGCCTCGCCCTCCAGGAACAGCGGCCGGTGCATGACCAGCGCCAGGTAGGCCGCGGTCGCCAGGCCCTCGTCGGGCAGGTAACCCGTCGACTCCAGAGCGGCCGCGAGCGCGTCGGGGCCTGAAAAGTCCGGGTTCGGCTGCACGGCGGGCTCGCTCACGTCCCCGAGCATCCCACCTGCACCGACACGGCAGCCGCCGCGCAGGTCGGCGCGCAACGTCCGTGCAACCAGCGCACGACGACGGCGGCCGATCGAGCCCCGTCCCGATCGGCCGCCGTCGGCGGTCGTGCTGCCCGGCCCAGGGGCCGGGGGTGCTTCGGTCAGACGCGCCGGTCGCGGTCGGTCAGCGTGCTGTCGGCGCCCTCGACCTCGATCTCCTCCTTGCGGAGGCCCTCGCTCACCTGGGTCTGCTCGGTGACGGTGTCCTTGTCGAGGCGGACGCGCTCGACCGGCACGGCCTCCTTCTCCACCACCGGACGCTCGGCGCGGAGGGTGACCTCGTGCTCCTCCTCGCTGATCGCGGGCCCGTCCATGGCGTTGCCGATGTTGGCCTCGGTGATCGGCTCGCGCTCGACCCGGACCTCCTCGCGGGAGACCGGCACGGTCTCGGTCACGTTCTCGGTGACGACGTACTTGCGCAGCCGGGCGCGACCGATCTCCTCGGAGCGGGTGCCCACGTTGAGGCGCTCCTCCGACCGTGTCATCGCGTTGTCCGTGGTCGGACCGGAGGTGTCGCGGCCGACCGTGCCGGGGGCGTCGGTCGTGTCCGTCGCGTAGCCCGACGTCGTCTCGGTCGCCATGCCGGTCGTCATCCCGGTGTCGGTGCCGGTGCCCATGCCGTAGTAGCTGTAGAGCTCCTGCTCCTCCTGCGGCGACAGGTGTCCGTCGGTGTCGATCTTGGGGGCGTCCTTTACCCGGTCCTTGCTGACGGGTACGCGGATGCCGTCGTCGGTGAGGTCGGCGTTCCGGATCGGGACGAAGGACTCCTTCGTGCCGAACAGGCCGGTGCGGACCGTGACCCACTCGGGCTGGCCCGTCTCGTCGTCCAGGTAGACCTCCGACGCGGAGCCGATCTTCTCACCGCTCTCGTCGTAGACGTCCTGGCCGATCACGCGGCTGATGGTGTCGGTGCCGATCATGTGGTTGCGCTCCTATCCGTGCACGGGGCGGTGCGGTCACTCCAATGGGTGACCGCCACGACCCGGTCGGAAACCGCGGGGCGGTGTCGACACGCCCGGCCTGCGTGGTCGCAGACGGACGATGTCCGTGACCGACCGACACGGAGAGACTCCGGAACGCCGCGTCTCCGCAGGTCACGGGCCAGCAGATGGCGCACAACCGGCTAGAGGTACCGAGCCGACCCGGGTGCGGCCGGGACGTCACGTTCAGCGACGGCGGTGGTCGCCGGGCGTGTCGGAGCCTGCTGATCCTCGGCGCGTCCTCCCCGGGGTTCCGCCGAACGGTGCTCAGCATGGACGGGTGCCTCCCCGCTCCCCGTACGACGACCTCGTCCACCCCCGCACCCGGAAGAAGCCGGTGCCACAGGTGGAGGCGGAGCACGACCTCGTCGTCGAGGACCCGAGCTCGGGTTTCGTCGGCGCCGTGGTGCGCTGCGAGAAGGACGTCGTCCACCTCGAGGACCGCTTCGGGCGGGTGAAGGGCTACCCGCTCGGGCCGGGGTTCTGGGTCGACGGGCGCCCGGTGGTGCTCGTGCGGCCGAAGCACTCGGCGCCGTCCGGGCCGATGCGCAGCGCCTCCGGCTCGGTCTACGTGAACAACGCCCGGGCCCGCGTGGCCCGCGCCGGCCGCATCTACGTCGAGGGCAAGCACGACGCGGAGCTGGTCGAGAAGGTCTGGGGACACGACCTGCGGATCGAGGGCGTCGTCGTCGAGCCGCTGCACGGGGTCGACGACCTGCCGGCCATCGTCAGGGAGTTTCGGCCCACCCGCGGACGCCGGCTCGGCGTGCTGGTCGACCACCTGGTGGCCGGCTCCAAGGAGTCGCGCATCGCCGAGCAGATCACCGGTGAGCACGCCCTGGTCGTCGGCCACCCGTACGTCGACATCTGGCAGGCGGTCAAGCCGTCGGTCGTCGGCATCAGGGCGTGGCCGGTCGTCCCGAAGGGCCGGCCTTGGAAGGAGGGGGTCTGCAAGGCGCTGGGCTGGGAGGACGACACCGGCTACGTCTGGGCGCAGCGGATCCTCGCCCGGGTCTCCCGCTTCACCGACCTCGAGCCGGCGCTGCTCGGCCGGGTCGAGGAGCTGATCGATTTCGTCACGACCGACTAGGAGAGGTGACGTCGGAGGCGCCACGCGCGTGGTGCGCCGCGTCGCGGGGGCCGGAGGCCTCCCGACGCGGCGGACGCAACGGCTCAACGCCGCTGGGGAACGGCACCTGGCCGCGGTGTGACGCGGAGCATCACGGATTGAAGTTGTCCGGGTCGGGGCCGGTGCGCTCGCCCCGGTCCAGGGCCGTGATCGCGGCCATCTGCTGGTCGTCGAGCTCGAAGTCGAACAGGGCGAAGTTCTCCTCGACCCGGCTGCGGGTCACCGACTTGGGGAAGACGACGTCGCCGCGCTGCAGGTGCCAGCGCAGCGTCACCTGGGCCGGCGAGCGACCGACCGCCGCGGCGATGTCGCGCAGCACCGGGTCGTCGTCGACCTTGCCGCGGGCGATCGGCGACCAGGCCTCGGTGACGATCCCGTGCTCCGCGTTGAAGGCCCGCAGCTCGTCGGCCACCAGGAACGGGTGCACCTCGATCTGGTTGACCGCCGGCCGGGTCTCCGTGGCCTCGAACAGGTCGCGCAGGTGGCTCACCTGGAAGTTGGAGACGCCGATAGCGCCCACCCGCCCGCCGGCGTAGATCTCCTCCATCACGCGCCACCGCTCGACGTGGTCGCCGCTGGCGGGCAGCGGCCAGTGGATGAGGAACAGGTCGAGCTGGTCGAACCCGAGCGCGTCCATCGTCGCGTCGAACGAGCGCAGGATGTCGTCGCGGCCGTGCTGCTTGTTGTTCAGCTTGCTCGTGACGAAGACCTCGTCCCGGTCCAGCCCGGAGTCCCGTACGGCCTGGCCGACGCCCTTCTCGTTGCGGTACATCTGCGCGGTGTCGATGTGCCGGTAGCCGATCTCCAGCGCGGTGCGGGTGGCCGCCGCGGTGTCCTCCGGCGGAATCTGGAAGACGCCGAATCCCAGCTGCGGGATGTCGACGCCGTTGTTCAGGGTGAGGGTGGGGACGGCAGCCACGGGCGCGTTTCCTCTCGATCGACGGACCCTCCGCCTACCCGCCGATCCGGCGTCACAACACCGTGCGTGCTTCCCAGAGGTCGGGGAAGACGACGCGAGCGGCGCTCCGCTCGAGCCAGGCCAGGCCGGCCGACCCGCCGGTGCCCGGCTTGGCCCCCATCGACCGGCGCACCGCCGTGACGTGCCGCTGCCGCCAGGTCGTGAACTCCTCGGCCACGTCGGTCAGGGCCTCCCCGAGCGCGAAGAGCTCGTTGCCCGGGCGGGGGTCGCGGTAGATGCCGGCCCACAGCTCGGTCACCCCGGGGTGCGCCTCGTGCTGCACCGCCCGGTCCCGCTCCAGCACCTCGGCCGGCACGGGCAGCCCGCGCCGGGCCAGGAACGCGAGGACGTCGTCCTCGAGCGAGGGATCGGCCAGGGCGCGCTGCAGGTCGGCGTGCACCGCCGGCAGGCCGCGGTGCGGGCGGACGACGGACTCGGCCTTGAGCCCGAGGAGGAACTCCACGTGCCGGTACTCGTAGGACTGGAAGCCCGAGGCCTCGCCCAGCTGCTCGCGGAAGCCGTTGAACTCCGCGGGGGTCATCCACAGCAGCGAGCCCCAGCTGGCGTTCAGCGAGCGCAGGTGGTGCACCGAGCGGCGGATCGCGGCGACAGCGCCGTCCAAGTCGTCCGTCCGGAGCCGCCGCTGTGCCAGCTCCCACTCCCGGCGCAGCAGCGTGAACCACAGCTCCATGACCTGGGTGACGACGAGGAACGCCGGCTCGGCCGGGTGGTCGGTCACCGTGCGGAGCAGGGCCTGCAGCTGCCGGACGCCGACGTACTGCTCGTACGGCGTCGCCTCGGCGAACTCGACGATCGGCTCGGCGGGGCCGGCGTCGGTGGAGGTCGCCGCTGATCCGCGCAGCCGCCGGGTGGTCACCGGCTCAGGATTCCCCGGCCGACGGCCGACCGGGAAGGGACCCGGCCGTTCGTTCCCCCGAGCCGGCGACGGGCTCGGCCACCACCGGGCGCCCCGCGCGGAGCAGGACCGGGGCCCCGGCCAGCGCCAGCAGCCCGGCCAGCGCGGCGGAGAGCGCGGGGACGGCGAACGCGGTCTCGGCCCCCCAGGCGTCCACCGCCGCCCCGGCGAGCGCGGAGCCGCCGGTGACTCCCAGGGTCAGGCCCGTGACCACCCACGTCAGCGCCTCGGTGAGGGCCGAGCGCGACACCCGAGACTCGACCAGCGACATGCCCGAGACCAGCACGGGGGCGATGGCCAGCCCGGCGAGGAAGCCGACGGCCACCAGGCTGACCAGCGAGTCGACGGCGAAGAGCAGCTGCGCGGCGACGGCGAAGAAGACCGCGCACCCGACGAACCGCGCCGCGAGACCGCCCGGCAGCCGCACGACCCCGTAGACCAGCCCGGCGACGAGGCTGCCCCCGGCGTAGACGGCGAGCGCGAGGCCCGCCGTGGCGGGGGCTCCCTCGGCCTCCGCGTAGGCCACGACGACGACGTCCATCGCGCCGAAGACTGCGCCGACCGCGAGGTAGGCCGTGGCCACGAGCAGCACCGTCGCGTTGCCGAGAGCCGACCGCCGCCGTCGGCCGTCGGACTCCGCCGGGTTCGGGGCAGGCTCCGTCTCCCGCAGCCGGGAGAGCCACATGCCGCCGCAGAAGCCGATCACGACGCCGGTGAGGAAGCCGACCGGTGGGTTGATCAGGGTCGCCAGCAGGGTGACCAGCGGCGGGCCGACGACGAACACCACCTCGTCGACGACCGACTCGAAGGCGAACGCGGTCTGCCGGCCGTCGGCGTCGAGGGCGTCGGCCCAGCGCGCCCTGACGACGGAGCCGACGTTGGGTCCGCTGCCGCCGGTCAACCCAGCGAGGACGAACCACGACCACTGGGATGCGCCGAGGACGACGGCGGCGACGAACGCGACGCCGAAGACGAGGTAGGCGGTGAAGGCCAGCTGCAGCACGACGCCCTGGCCGCGGCGGTCCATGGCGCGCGCCCACTGCGGGCTCACCAGCGAGGCCATCAGCGCCAGGGTTCCCGCCACGGCACCGGCGAGGCCGTAGCTGCCGGTCTCACCCTCGACGAGGAGGACGGCGCCGAGGCCGAGGATGGGCATCGGGAGCCGCGCCAGCCAGCCGGCGAAGGAGAAGGCAGACGAGCCGGGGACGGCGAACAGGCGGACGTAGGGGCTGAAGACGGTGCGGGGCGACACGGTTCTCTCGCGCTCTCTGGCCACAAGCGAGTGCGGGAGGTGCTCCGCCGGTCTCTCGGGTGGCAGCGCGAGCCTAGCCTCGATGTGGTTCCCGCCCGATCGCTTTTCGCCGGATGCGCACTACATTCGGTCCATGACCAGCCCGTTGCCCGACCCGTGGGTCCGCCCGGCCGATGATCCGGCCCCGGGCAGCGGCGGCCTGGTCGACCGGCACGGCCGGGTCGCGACCGACCTGCGGGTATCCCTCACCGACCGCTGCAACCTGCGCTGCACCTACTGCATGCCCCCCGAGGGCCTGGACTGGCTGCCCAAGATGGAGGTGCTCACCGACGAGGAGATCGCCCGGCTGGTGCGCATCGGCGTGGAGCAGCTCGGCATCCGCGAGGTGCGCTTCACCGGCGGGGAGCCGCTGCTGCGGCCGGGCCTGGTCGGCATCGTCGCGGCCGCGACGGCGCTCACCCCGCGGCCCGAGGTCAGCCTGACGACCAACGCGATCGGGCTCGCCCGGGTCGCGGCGGCGCTGGCCGCGGCCGGCCTGGACCGGATCAACGTCAGCCTGGACACCCTCGACCGGGACCGGTTCAAGCAGCTGTCCTACCGCGACCGCCTGGACGACGTCCTCGCCGGGCTGGCCGCCGCGCAGGCCGCGGGCCTCACCCCGGTCAAGGTCAACGCCGTCCTCCTGCACGGCATCAACGACATGGACGCCGTCCCGCTGCTCGACTTCTGCCTGGAGCACGGCTACCAGCTGCGCTTCATCGAGCAGATGCCCCTGGACGCCCACCACGCCTGGACGCGGGGCCGGATGGTCACCGCCGAGGACATCCTCGAGCAGTTGTCGGCGGCGCACACGCTCACGCCCGACGTGGAGGAGCGGGGGTCGGCGCCGGCCGAGCGCTGGCTGGTCGACGGCGGCCCGGCGACGGTCGGGATCATCGCGTCGGTGACCCGCTCGTTCTGCGGGGCGTGCGACCGCACCCGGCTGACCGCCGACGGGCAGGTGCGCAACTGCCTGTTCGCCCGCGAGGAGTCCGACCTGCGGACGCCGATGCGCGCCGGCGCCACCGATCAGGAACTGGCCGACCGCTGGCGGATCACGACGTTGAGCAAGCTGCCCGGCCACGGCATCGACGACCCGAGCTTCCTGCAGCCCTCGCGCCCGATGTCGGCGATCGGGGGCTAGGCGTGAGCGGACAGGGGCGTGAGCATCGCAGCGAGCGCCAGCGAGCGAGGAGCGGAGCGCCCCGCGGGAGCGAACTGGAGACATCGTGACGGTCACCGTTCGCTACTTCGCCGGGGCGCGGGCCGCCGCGGGCGTCGACACCGAGACCCGCGAGGCCGGCACCCTGGACGACCTGGTCGGTCAGATCGTCGCCGAGCACGGCGAGAGGCTTGAGCGGGTGCTGACCGCCTGCTCGTTCCTGGTGGACGGAACCTCGACCCGCGACCGGGCGTCGGGGCTCGCGCCGGGGGCCGTCGTCGACGTGCTGCCGCCGTTCGCCGGAGGCTGACAGCCACGGGAGCATCGCAGCGAGGCAGGAGCGAGGAGCGGACCGGGCCGCGGAGCCGACCAGCGACGAGGAGGGTGAACCGATGAGCATCTTCAGCAAGGCGAAGGCGAAGGCCGAGGAGCTGCTGGGCCGCGCCGAGCAGGTCTACGGCGAGTCGCACGGCGACGCCGCGGCCGCGGCCGCAGGCGAGGCGCACGTCGTAGAGGCCGAGGCGGAGGAGAAGCGCCGCGGACGGCGCACGGACGACGACGGGACCACCGGCGTCCGCTGACCGTCGTGCGCGCCGAGCAGGTGACCGGTCCGGTCGCCCATCACGGGGAGGGCCCGGTGTGGTCGGCCGCCTGGGGTGGGCTCCGGTGGGTCGACATGCTCGCCGGCGACGTCCTCACTCTCGACGCGGACGGATCGGTCCGTCGCCGGCACGTCGGCACGGTCGTCGCGGCCCTGCGACCGCGCCGCGGCGGAGGCGCGGTGCTGGCCCTCGAGCGCGGGTTCGCCCTCGAGGACGCCGACGGCACGCTGACCCCGCTCCCCCCGGTGTGGTCCGACGACGGCGTGCGGATGAACGAGGGCGGCTGCGATCCCGACGGCCGCTTCTGGTGCGGCTCCATGGCCTACGACCAGCAGCCGGGTGCCGCGACCCTGTACCGCCTGGACGCCGACGGCTCGGTGCACCCGGCGCTCGAGGGCGTCACCGTCTCGAACGGCCTGGAGTGGAGCCCGGACGGCACGCTGGCCTACTACGACGACACCGCCACCCACCGCACCGACGTCTTCGACTACTCGCCCGACGCGGGGCTCACCGGCCGTCGTCCGTTCGTGGACTTCGGCGACGACGGCCATCCCGACGGGCTGACGGTCGACGCCGAGGGCGGCGTGTGGGTGGCGTTGTACGGCGGGGGCGCTGTGCACCGCTACAGCCCGGACGGCCGGCTCGAGGCGGTCGTGGAGGTGCCCACCGCGCAGGTCACCGCCTGCACCTTCGGCGGGCCGCAGCTCGACCAGCTGTTCGTCACGACCTCCCGCGAGGGCCTCTCCCCGGACGAAGATCCGGCGGCCGGCGCCCTGTACCGGGTGGAGCCGGGGGTGCTCGGACTGCCCCTGCGCGAGTTCATCGGCTGAGGCAGATCAGGGTTGCCGGGCCCCGCCACGGGGAATAACGAACGGCATGGTTCCGGCGAGTATCGCCGATGTCGCGCCGTGGCGTGACTGGTGCTCCGCCGCGGAGGGTGCACTGCGCTTCCTGGCCGAGCACGTGGGCTGGGACCTCTGGCTGGTCACCCAGGTGGTCGACGGCCGGCAGGTGATCCTGCTGGCCGACCCGCCCGGCGCCGTCCGCCCCGGCACGTCCCTCCCGTGGGAGGAGAGCTTCTGCCGCCAGATGATCGAGTGCGAGGCCCCCCGGCTGGCCACCGTCACGGCCGCCGTCCCGGCGTATGCATCCCGCAGCACCGGCCCGGTCCGCGACATCGCCGCCTACGTGGGCGTGCCGCTGGTCCGCGCCGACGGATCGCTGTTCGGCACGCTCTGCGGCCTCGCCTTCCGGGCCAAGCCCCGCAGCGCCGCGCGGGACCTGTCCGTGGTCGAGACGTCCGCCCGCATGCTCAGCACGCTGATGGCGGCGGGCATGGCGCCGCCGCCGGTCCCCGCGGATCCCCGTCGCCGAACCCCCTAGGGGCAGGCGACCCACTCCTCCTCGCCGTCGGTGAAGACCTGCCGCTTCCAGATCGGCAGCCGCTTCTTCACCTCGTCGACGAGTTCGGCGCAGGCCGCGAACGCCTGACCGCGATGGGAGGCGCTCACGGCGCAGGCGAGCGCGACGTCGCCGATGCCGAGCAGCCCGATCCGGTGCGACACGGCGACGGCGTGCACGTCGGGCCGGGCCTCGAACTCGCGCGCCAGGTCGGCGATGACGTCCGCGGCGCTGGGGTGCCCGACGTACTCCAGCTCGGTGACCGACCGGCCGCCGTCGTGGTCGCGGACGACGCCGGCGAACGAGACGACGGCGCCGGCGGCCTTGTCGGCCACGGCGTCCTCGTGCTCGGCCACGGACAGTGGCTCGTCGACGACCCGGGCGATCACGGCGCCGAAGGTACTCCGGGGGGCGGCACGTCGAGGTCGGCCGGATAGGCCAGGCCCGTGCAGTCGACCTCGACGACGTCGTGCGCGGCCAGGTAGCGGCGGGCCCCCTCGTCGCCGGCGGCGGTCTCGATCACGCCGTCCCAGTGGTCGCGCCCGATCAGGACCGGGTGGCTGCGGACGCCGTCGTACGTGGCCACCGCCAGGGCGCCCGGCGAGCCCTCCTGGCGCACCTTCTCCAGGGCCTCGGGAGTCATCCCCGGCATGTCGACCAGGGTGATCAGTGCGGCATCGACCTGGTCCGGCCAGCCGCGCAGTCCCTCCAGACCGGTGCGCAGCGAGGAGGCCATCCCGCTCTCCCAGTCCTTGTTCGCCAGGACGGCGGCACCGCCGAGGTCCGCCTGCCGCCAGACGTCGACCGCCCGGGCGCCGAGGACGACGAGCACGGGGTCGCAGACCGCCCGCGCCGTCCGCACCGCACGTTCGACGAGCAGGCTGCCCTCGTACTCGACCAGCGCCTTCGGCATCCCGTAGCGGCGTCCACCCCCGGCAGCGAGGACGACGGCGGCCACGATCGGCGAGTTCACCCGCCCACCCTCTCAGCGCGCATAGACGGCGACCTCGGAGGCCTTCACCGTCGCCCACACCCGCGCGCCCGGTGCCAGCCCGAGCTCGGCGAACGCGGTCTCGGTGACGTCGGCGACCAGCGGCACCTCGCCGGTCAGTTCGCACCGCACCGTCGCCCCGTGGAGGGTGGCACCGGCCAGGGTCGCCGGCCAGACGTTGCGGGGGCTGCCGTCGGGCCGCGAGAGGTAGAGCGCCACCGACTCGGGGCGGACGGCGGCGAACACCGGCCCGGCGGCGTCGTCGGCGACCGCGACCACTCCCCCGCTGTCCAGCCGGACGGTGCGACCCTCGCCGGTCCCCGGCAGCAGCGAGAGCCCGACCAGCCGGGCGACGTAGTCGGTGCGCGGGCGGCGGTTGATCTCCGCCGGGGTCCCGGCCTGCACGATCCGCCCGTCCTCGACGACGACGACCCGGTCGGCCAGCGCCATGGCGTCCACCGGGTCGTGGGTGACCAGCACCGTGCTGCCCGGGAAGTCGGCGAGGTGCCGGCGCAGCTCCGCCCGGACCGTGAGCCGAGTGCGGGCGTCCAGTGCCGACAGCGGCTCGTCGAGCAGCAGCAGCGCCGGCTCGACGACCAGGGCGCGGGCCAGCGCCGCCCGCTGCGCCTGGCCGCCCGAGAGCTGCGCCGGCCGGCGGTCGCCCAGCCCGGCGAGGCCGACCCGGTCAAGCCACGCGCCCGCGGTGGCCTCGCGGGTGGCCTTCGGCACCCCGCGCATCCGCAGGCCGAAGGCCACGTTCTCCCCGAGGGTGAGATGAGGGAAGAGCAGCGCGTCCTGGAACACGACGCCGAGCGAACGCCCGTCGGCCGGCACGTGGGTCCGTGCGTCGGCGTCGTCCCAGACGGCGCCGTCCACCTCGACGCGGCCGTCGTCCGGCGGGAGCAGCCCGGCCAGGACCCGCAGCAAGGTGGACTTGCCCGCGCCGTTGGGCCCGAGGACGGCGAGCACCTCCCCGTCGGCCACGCCGGCCGCGACGTCGAGCGCCAGCGACCCCCGCGCGACGACGACACGGGCGGAGAGGCTCACGCGACGGGGGTCCCGGATCGGCCCAGCCACCGGTCGCGGAGCAGGAGCAGGGTGGCCAGGGAGACCAGGAGCAGCACCAGCGACAGCACGATGGCGGCCTCGGGGTCTCGCTGCAGCGCGAGGTAGACGGCGAGCGGCATCGTCTGCGTCGTCCCGGGGAAGTTGCCGGCGAACGTGATCGTGGCCCCGAACTCCCCCAGCGCCCGGGCCCAGCACAGCACCGCGCCGGCAGCGACGCCGGGCGCCACGAGGGGGAGGGTGACGCGACGGAACGTCGTCCATCGGCCGGCGCCCAGGGTGGCGGCGACGTCCTCGAACCGGGTGTCCGCCGCCCGGAGCGCGCCTTCGACGCTGATCACCAGGAACGGCATCGCCACGAAGGTCTCGGCGATCACGACGGCCGTCGTGGTGAACGGGATCGTGATGCCGAACGTCTCGTCGAGCCAGGAGCCGACGAGTCCGTTCCGGCCTAGGACGAGGAAGAGCGCGACCCCGCCGACCACCGGGGGGAGCACGAGCGGGACGGTGACCAGCGCCCGGAGCACGCTGCGCCCCCGGATGCCGGAGCGGGCCAGCACCCAGGCCAGGGGCACGCCCATGACGAGCGAGAGCAAGGTGGCGAGGCTGGCGGAGATCAGCGAGAGGCGCAGCGCCTGGCCCACTCCCGGCGTGGCGAGGTGCGATCCCAGCTGCGCCCACGGGGTGCGCGCCAGCAGCCCGGCGAGGGGCAGGACGAGGAACGCGACGCCGACCGTCGCCGGCACCAGCAGCGGCACCGGGACGGCGAGACGGACGCGGCGCCGCCTCACGGCTCCAGGAAGCCGGCGTCGCGCAGCACCTGCTGCCCCTCGTCGGACAGCACGAGGTCGACGAAGGCCCGTGCGGCGTCGGGGTTGGGGGCGTCGGCCAGTTCCGCGATCGGGTATCGGTTGATCTCGTTCGTCACCTGCTCGAACGCGAACGCCAGGATCGTGTCGCCCGCGGCGTGGACGTCGGAGAGGTAGACCAGGCCGGCGTCCACCTCGCCCAGCTGCACCTTGGTGAGGACGGCCCGCACGTCGTCCTCGTAGGTGTCCGGGACGCCGCCCAGCCCGGCCTCGTCGAGCAGCTTCGCCGCGGCCGCCCCGCAGGGCACCTCCGGCGCGCAGACGGCCATGGTCACGTCGTGGTCGAGCAGCTCGGCGAGGCTCGGGGCCCCGGCCTGGTTCTCCGGGCGGGTGATGTTGCCGGGGTTGTCCGGCGGGAGGACGAGCATCAGCGGGTTGGAGGCGAAGATCTTCGGATCGGTCGCCAGCCCGGTGTCGGTCACGCGCGCCATCTGGTTCTCGTCGGCCGACGCGAAGACGTCGGCCGGCGCGCCCTGCTCGAGCTGCGCGGCCAGCGCGGAGCTGCCGGCGAAGTTGACCCGGATGTCGAGGCCGGGATGGTCGGCCATCAGTCGGTCGCCGAGCTCGGTGAAGACGTCGGTGAGCGAGGCCGCGGCGAAGACGGTGAGGGTGCCGCTGACCTCGCCGGCCTCCCCCTGGGCGACCGGGCCGGCCGTGTCGGCGGCGGGCTCCGCCGGGCCACAGGCGGTGAGGGCGGCGAGGACGGCGGCGAGGGCCGCGACCCGGCGCCTCACGGGACGTCCACACTGACCTGGGTCGCCTTGACCGTGGCCACGGCACGCACGCCGACCTCGAGCCCGAGCTCGTCGGCCGCCTCCCGCGACATCAGCGAGACCAGCCGGAATGGGCCCGCCTGGATCTCGACCTGGGCCATCACCGTGTCGCGGAGGACCCGCGTGACGATGCCGGCCATCCGGTTGCGGGCCGACGACGGAGTGGTCCCGGGATCGGGTGGTTCCCGGAGCTGGGTCGCGACGCGGGCGAGGTCGGCGCCGTCGACGACGGCTGGACCGCCGCGCTCGCGCGACGCGGTCAATCGCTCGCTGTCGATCCACCGGCGGACGGTGTCGTCACTGACGCCGAGCAGCGCCGCGGCCTCGGCGATCCGGTAGGTGGTGGACACGGGCGCACCGTAGATCCGCATGTGCGGAAAGGCAACGGCAAGGACCACCGCATCTGCGGATGGCTGGTTTCCCGCGGAACCTCACCACAGTCGCCGAGCAGAGCACCCGTCAAGTCGCTCGCCGGACCTGTGGACAATACGTTGAGCTGGGGATTTCGGGCACGAGTGGTACACCCGACCAACTAGTCTTCGTACATGTGTTCGAGCAACTCCGGTGGTGCACTTGCGGAGCTGGAGTCCGCGCTGGACCGGCTGGCTGACGAGGACCTGAAGCCGATGTTCGGGCTGCAGGTCCTCGAACGGACGGCTCGACTGATCCGCGCCCGGAACCGGCTCGACGCGCAGGTCGCCCGCACCGTCCGGGAGGGCGAGCTGACGCAGGCATCGGAGCACGACGGGCAGAAGACCATGCAGTCCTGGCTGCGCGGGCGGGCCCACCTCTCACCGGTGGCCGCGGCGCAGCTCGTCCGCACGGGTCGAGCGCTGGAAAATCTCCCGGCCGTGGCCGGCGCCTTCGCCGACGGCCACATCACCGCCGAACAAGTCGCCGTCATCTCCCCCATCACCCGCGTCGAGCACCGTGCGGCCGCCGCCGAGCAGGACGTCGACCTCGCGGCCGTCGACGAGACACTGGCCGACGTCGCCGCGACGCGCCCGCACCGCGAGCTCACCCAGGTGGTGCACCACTACCTGGAGCGGCTCGACCCGGACGGGCCCGAACCGGATCCCACCGAGGGCCGCCTCCTGTCGTTCGCCACCCATGCCGACGGGAGTGTGAGCGGCCGCTTCGAGCTCGACGCGGTGGGCGGCGAGAAGGTGCAGGCGGTGCTGGAGTCGATGGTGCAGGCCGGCCGGCCCGCTGGGGACACCTGCACCCGCCCCCAGCGACTCGGTGACGCGCTCGTGCAATGGGCCGACAACACGCTCGCCGCCGGCAGCCTGCCGATCCTGCGAACGGTGAAGCCGCACGTCGTCGTCACCATCCCGATCGCCGATCTGGTCGACCCGCACACCGGCCCGGGAGCGGCGACGACCGGTTTCGGCGCCACCATCTCCGCCGCCCGGGCCCGCTGGCTGGCCTGCGACGGTGGGATCACCCGGGTGATCATCGGGCCCGAAGGACAGCCGCTCGACCTGGGACGCACCCACCGGGTCTCCCCACCCCACCTGCGGCGCGCCACCGAGGTCCGCGACCGGGGATGTGTGTTCGCCGGTTGCGACGCCCCGTCCCACTGGTGCGACGTCCACCACCTTCTGCACTGGATCGACGGCGGCGAGACGTCGCTGGAGAACTCGGCGCTGCTCTGCGAACGGCATCACACCAAGGTCCACCACGGCTTCCGGCTCGAGCGACAACCCGATGGCCGCTGGCGCACCTGGCGGCCGGACGGCACGGAAATCCTCCTTCACCCGCACCTGGTCGCCGCCTGACGGTGCCCGGCCGCCCGGGCGGCGTGCCGTTCGCCACCGTTTGCCGGATGAGGGTGCCGGGCAGCCTGCGTCGGTGCCACCACGGTCCCGCGGGAAGAAGTCGTCTGCTGACACGGCCGCGGGAGGGTCCGCGTCCGTCCGCACCCGCCGGATCCGCGAGACCGCCCGCGAGGTGCTGGGCTTCGAGGAGTTCCGGCCGGGCCAGGAGACGGCGATGCAGGCTGTCGTCGCCGGGCGCGACACGCTCGCCGTCCTGCCGTCCGGCGCGGGCAAGACGGCGATCTACCAGGTGGCCGGCCAGCTTCTCGACGGCCCGGTGGTGGTGGTCTCGCCGCTGATCGCCCTGCAGCGCGACCAGGTGGAGCGGCTCGAGGAGATCGAGGGCAGCGCCGGGCGGGCCGCCCAGCTGAACTCGACCCTCTCCGCCGGCGACCAGCGGGAGGTGCTCGACGCACTCGGCGACGGCACGGTCGGCTTCGTCTTCCTGGCCCCGGAGCAGCTCGCCAAGCCCGAGGTCGTCGACGCCGTCCGGGACGCCGGCCCGGCCCTGTTCGTGGTGGACGAGGCGCACTGCGTCTCCGCGTGGGGACACGACTTCCGCCCCGACTACCTGCGCCTCGGCGGCGTCATCGAGCAGCTCGGCCACCCGACCGTGCTCGCGCTCACCGCCACGGCGGCGCCGCCCGTGCGGGCCGAGATCGTCGAGCGCCTCGAGATGCGTGATCCGGAGATCGTGGTCGCCGGCTTCGACCGCCCGGAGATACGGCTGGAGGTCGACCACTACGCCGACGCCCACGGCAAGCAGCAGGGGGTGCTCGACCGCGTGCTGGCCGAGATCGGCGAGGGCCGCGGCCCGGGCATCGTCTACAGCGCCACCCGCAGGGGCACCGAGGAGATCGCGGAGGAGCTCACCGAGCGAGGACTCCGGGCGCGGCCGTACCACGCCGGGCTGAACAAGGCCGAGCGCGAGGACACCCAGCGGGCCTGGATGGACGACGAGCTCGACGTCGTCGTCGCCACCACGGCGTTCGGCATGGGCATCGACAAGCCGGGCACCCGGTTCGTGATCCACGCGGAGCCGGCCGACTCCGTGGACAGCTACTACCAGGAGATCGGCCGCGCCGGCCGCGACGGCGAACCGGCCCTCGCCGTCCTGGTCTACCGGCAGGAGGACCTGGGACTGCGCCGGTTCTTCGCCGCCGGCACCCCCGCGGAGGAGGAGCTGCAGCAGGTGGCCGGCCTGGTGCAGGCCGCCGCCGCTGCCGGCATCGAGGACGGCGTAGACGTGAAGGACCTGCGGGAGGAGACCGGCCGGGCAGCGACCCCGCTGGCCCGCGACCTGAACCTGCTCGAGCAGGTGTCCGCCGTCGTCCTGGACGAGGACGGCGCCGCCCACCCTGCCGCCGACGCGCCGCCGCCCGGGGAGGCCGCCGCGGCGGCCCGCGAGCTGGCCGAGCACCACGAGCGGGTAGACCAGAGCCGCGTAGAGATGATGCGGGGCTACGCGGAGACCACCGACTGCCGGAGGCAATTCCTGCTGGGCTACTTCGGCGAGCAGCTCGAGGAACCGTGCGGCAACTGCGACAACTGCTCGGCGGGCACGGCGCAGAAGAACCCGGGCCCGGACGAGCACGACACCCCGTTCCCGGTCGAGACGCCGGTGGAGCACAGCGAGTGGGGTCCCGGCGTGGTCATGCGGGTCGAGGACGACCGGCTCGTCGTCCTCTTCGACGAGGTCGGCTACAAGACCCTCGGCATCGCCGCGGTCACCGGCAACGGTCTGCTCCGGACGCGCCTGTGAGCGGCGGAACGGCTTCGAGCTGCGGGTTCTCCCGGCGGCCGTGAAGATCGGGACGACGGGCCGACACCTGGAACAGACGGGTCACGGCTGTCAGGACGAGGAGTTGCACGCGTGAAGGTGCTCGGCATCAATGCCCTCTACCACGACCCGGCGGCGGCGCTCGTCGTCGACGGGACGGTCGTGGCCGCCGCCGAGGAGGAACGCTTCAGCCGGCGCAAGCACGGCAAGCGACCGCTGCCGTGGAGCGCCTGGGAGCTGCCCGAGCTGTCCGCCGCGTGGGTGCTCGCCGAGGCCGGGCTGACCCCCGCCGACCTCGACGCCGTCGCCTACTCCTTCGACCCCCGGCTGATGCCGAGCCCGGAGGAGACGGGCCTGCACGACCAGGGCGACGTCATGCGGAAGATGTACGCCGAGCAGGCGCCGTCGTTCCTCGCCCACTACCTGCCCGGCCTGAGCGAGGACAAGGTCGTCTACGTCCCGCACCACGTGGCCCACGCCGCCTCTGCCGGGCTCGCCGCCCCCTACCCGACGAACTCGGTGCTGGTCCTCGACGGGCGCGGCGAGGCGGTGAGCCACCTCGCCGGCCGCTACACCGACGGCAAGCTGGAGGTGCTCGCCAGTCAGGCGCTCCCCCACTCCCTGGGCCTGCTCTACGAGGACCTCACGGAGCACCTGGGCTTCCTGCGCAGCTCCGACGAGTACAAGGTCATGGCCATGGCCTCCTACGGGAAGCCGCGGTTCGCCGCAGAGCTGGAGCAGGCGATCTGCGCCACCGGGGACGGCGGCTTCCGCACCGAGAAGATCGACTTCACCGAGTTCGCCCCACGCCTGGGCAAGGGCGACGAGTGGACCGAGGCGCACGCCGACCTCGCCGCCAGCGTCCAGCTCCGGCTGGAGGAGACCATGCTCGACCTGGTCCGCTGGTTGCACGGGCGCACCGGCGACTCCGCGGTGACGCTGGCCGGTGGGGTGGCCCTCAACTGCGTGGCGAACAGCCGGATCTTCGCCGAGGGACCCTTCGAGCAGGTCTGGGTGCAGCCGGCCGCCGGCGACTCCGGGACCGCGCTCGGCGGAGCCCTCTCGGTGGCCGCCGACCTGGGTGACGCGACCCCGCCGATGCCGGGCGCCGACCTGGGCCGGGGCTGGACCGACGACGAGATCGAGGCCTGGCTGACGACGGCGGCCATCGACTACGAGAAGCCGCACGACGTCGCCGACGCCGTCGCCGAGGTGCTGGCGAACAACGGCATCGTCGCCTGGTTCCAGGGCCGGTCGGAGTACGGACCACGCGCGCTCGGGCACCGGTCGCTGCTGGCCCACCCGGGGTACGAGGCCAACCTGGAGCGGATGAACAACGTCAAGGGGCGCGAGCAGTTCCGCCCGGTCGCACCGATGGTGCTGGCCGAACGGGCGACGGAGATCTTCGGTCGCGGGCCGATCCCGTCGCCGTACATGCTCTTCGTCCACGACGTCGCGCCCGAGTGGCGCGACCGCATCCCGACCGTCACCCACGTCGACGGGACGGCGCGGATCCAGACCGTCGACCGCGCGGACGAGCCGCTCGTGGCACGGATGCTGGAGTGCTTCGAGCGCCGCACCGGCCTGCCGGTGGTCGTGAACACCAGCCTCAACACGGCCGGCCGCCCCATGGTCGACGACCCGCGTGACGCCCTGGAGTGCTTCGGCTCGGCGCCCGTGGACCTGCTGGCGATCGGCCCGTTGGTGGTCCGCCGGAGCCGCTCCACCCTCGCTCCGGCGGGCTCCTGAACCGATCGGGCGTCGCCTGCCGAACACCGGTAGCCGAGGCGTCTCCTCGCCCCGGCGCGGCCCTTCATAACGATTCGGTTGTGCGCCACTCAGATGAGTGACACACGTGTCCGGGTCGCCGTGGGGGGTATGCCGCTCCCGGACCGCCGACAGATGGCGGATGACGTATCGCTAGGAGATCACCATGTCCGCTCGTGCAGACAACACCGGTCGTGCAGACCACACCGGCGTTGGCCGGACCGTGCCCCAGACGCTCGCGCTCGCCTTCGGGGCGGTGTACCTGCTCGTCGGAATCGTCGGGTTCTTCGTCACCGGCTTCGACAACTTCTTCGGGCACACCGACGAGACGCTGATCGTGTTCGACATCAACCCGATGCACAACGTCGTGCACATCCTCATCGGTGTGGCCGGCCTGGTGCTCGCCCGCACCCTCGCGGGTGCTCGCACCTACGGATGGCTGCTGGCCGTCGGCTACGGCGCCGCGTTCATCTACGGCGTCCTCGCCGTCGGCAAGGACTGGGACTTCCTGAACCTGAACTGGGCCGACAACATCCTGCACCTGGTCACCGCGCTGGTCGGCCTGGTCATCGCCCTGATGCCGGTACGGAACGCGGTCCGCGGGGACGCGCGGCTCTGATCCGGTAGCACGGCCGAGAGCCGGGCACCGACTCCCTCATGGGGCCGGTGCCCGGCTCTCCGCGTTCCACGACCCGATCCCGCGGCACCCCGGTGCGACGCGCGTCACGCGCGCCGTTACCTTGCGGGCATGGACTTCGCGCTCTCCGCCAAAGCCGAGGACGTCTGCGGTCGGATGTGGGACTTCATGCGTGAGCACGTCTTCCCCGCCGAACCGGTCTACGAGGAGTGGCGGGCCGCCCGCGGTCACGACGACCACGGGCACCCGCCGGTGCTCGAGGACCTCAAGGCCGAGGCCCGCAAGCGCGACCTGTGGAACCTCTTCCACCACGAGCTCGCCGGGCTGTCCAACCTGGAGTACGCCTCGGTCGCCGAGATCACCGGCTGGTCGCCGGTGATCGCCCCCGAGGCGATCAACTGCGGCGCGCCCGACACCGGCAACATGGAGACGCTCATGTTGTTCGGCACCGACGAGCAGAAGCGGCGGTGGCTGGACCCGCTGCTCGAGGGCGAGATCCGGTCCGGGTTCGCGATGACCGAGCCGGACGTCGCGTCGTCGGACGCCCGCAACATCCAGACGTCGATCGTCCGCGACGGCGACGACTACGTGATCAACGGCCGCAAGTGGTGGATCTCGGGGACGGCCGACGAGCGCTGCCAGATCTTCATCGTCATGGGGAAGACCGACCCCGACGGGGCGCCGCACCGCCAGCAGTCGATGGTGCTCGTCCCCCGGGACACCCCCGGCTTCGAGATCGTCCGGCACCTGCCGGTGTTCGGGTACCAGGACCAGCACGGGCATTCCGAGCTGCGGTTCACCGACGTCCGCGTGCCGGCGTCCAACCTCCTGGCCGGTGAGGGCGACGGCTTCATGATCGCCCAGGCCCGCCTCGGCCCCGGTCGGATCCACCACTGCATGCGCGCCATCGGCATGGCCGAGCGGGCACTGGCCCTGATGGTCGAGCGCACCAAGGCCCGGGTCGCCTTCGGCCGACCGCTCGCCGAACAGGGCACGGTGCGCGAGGCGATCGCGCTGTCCCGCATCGAGATCGACCAGGCCCGGCTCTACGTCCTCAAGACGGCCGACCTGATCGACAAGTACGGCGCCAAGGGCGCCCGCACCGAGATCTCGGCGATCAAGGTCGCCGCCCCGAAGGTCGCCCTCGACGTCATCGACCGGGCGATCCAGGTGCACGGCGGCGCGGGCGTCAGCGACGAGACGCCGCTGGCCAGCTTCTGGGCGCACGCCCGCACCCTGCGCATCGTCGACGGCCCCGACGCGGTGCACATCCGCGGGGTCGCCAAGGAGGAACTGGCCCGGGAACGGCCCTACAGCGCCTGAGAGGTCCCTGCTCGCACCCGGGAGGGGGACTCAGGGCGCGACCGTGCCGCCCAGTCCGCCGCCGGCGAGCTTGTTCATCAGCTGCGTCCGGTCCAGGCCGATCGCCTCGAGCTGGTCGGCGTGCTCGTCGGTGTCGATCTCGTCCGGGAGCTGGCTCTCCACCTTGTCCGCGGTCTCGTTGTCGCCCTCCGTGCGCAGCACCCGCACGAACTCCTGCTTGTCGAGCTTCACGGCTCCTCCGTCCCCGGGCGTCCGCGTCGACGTCCCGGACGGGAGTCTGCGATGCCCTCCGACGGCGTGCAACGGCACGAGCGTGGCCCGGCCTCAGGTGCGCCGCGAGCGCCGGAGCAGCAGGACGGCGACGGCGGCCAGCAGCGCCGCGACGACGAGCTGGCCGATCCCCACCACCTGCTGGCCGGTGGAGAACCACGTCACCGACGACACGAGCAGGACGGCGGCCACACCGAGCAGCAGCAGGGCGAGGACCCGCTCTCGGCGGGTCTCGCGGGAGCCGGGGACGGGATCGGACATGACCGCCACCATGCCAGCCGGTCAGAGCCGGTGGACCAGCAGGATTTCCTCGCGGTCGTCATCCGCGGCGACCCGGATCGCACCCGGCACGCGGCCCACCTCGGTGTAGCCCAGCCCCCGGTAGAAAGCGTCGACGCCCGTGCCGCCACGCGCGCCGAGGTGCAGGAACTCCAGGCCGCGGGCGCGGGCGATGTCGTGCACGCCGGTCATCAGCACGCGGCCGAGTCCCTGCCCCTGGCGGGAGGGGTGGACCTGCACCCTGAGGACGGTCGCCCAGTGCCTGCGCAGCGGGCTGGAGAAGCCGACGATCGAGGCGAACCCCGCGGTGGCGCCGTCGACCGTGAGCAGGGCGAGCACGTCCCGGCCGGAGGAGACGCCTTCCAGCAGCCGGTCCAGGACGGGAGCGACGTCGTCCCGGGTGACCGGGGGGACGAAGCCGACGGCGCCACCGGCGTTGGTGACGTCGGTCCAGCAGATCAGCAGGTCGTGCCGGAGTGCGGCGTCGACGGCGGACACGGCGCGGACCTCGGCAGCGAGCACCTGCTCATCGTCGCGCGCCGCCGGATCGCCGCGTCCGGTGGCCCGGCGCGCACAGGGTCCTGGCGCACCGGAACCGCCCGGTCCTACCGTTCCGCCATGACGGACCTGGCCGGCGCCACCGCGGACGAGCTCGAGTCGCGTACCGGGTACGACCCGCTGTTCCTCGGGTCCGAGGCGGCCGTGCCGATGCCGCTCCTGGCCACCGGCGACCCCACGGTCCTGCTGCACTACCTCCACTACAGCGTGCTCTTCCGCCCCGACCGGAGGTTCGCCGCCCTGACCGCGCTGGCGATGGACGGCGCGCGGCTGCGCACCCTGGAGCGCTCCGACCGGTGGATGCTCGATCCGCGGCTGGCCGCGGAGCTCCAGGCCGGTCCGGCCGTTTACGCCCACAACGACCTGGACCGCGGACACCTGGTGATGCGTGCGTCCTCCACGTGGGGCGACACCGACGAGGAGGCGCAGCAGGCCGAGGTGGACACGTTCTACTTCACCAACGCCGCACCACAGGCGTCGACGTTCAACCAGGGCCGGGCGCTGTGGCTGGGCCTGGAGGAGTACCTCCAGGAGCACGGGGCCACCTTCGACCGGAAGCTGGCCGTGCTCGCCGGCCCGGTGCTCGACGCGACGGATCCGCCGTACCGGGGGATCCAGGTCCCGCTGCGCTTCTGGAAGGTCGTGGCGTTCGTGCAGGACGGCGCCCTGGCGGCCACCGGGTACCTGCTGGACCAGACGCCGCTCGTCGACGACCTCGAGGCGGTCTTCGGGGAGGCCGCGGCCGCCGGAGCGGTGCCGCCCCTGGGCGCCTTCCGCACCTTCCAGGTGCCGATCGCCGACATCGCCGCCCTGACCGGGGTGCTGCTCGACCAGCTCGTCCTCGTCGACCGCCTGGGCGCGCCGGTCACCGGCGAGGCTCCCCCGCCGCCCGGCCGGGCGTCGTCCGCCTGGGTGGAGCTGCAGTCGCTCGACGACCAGGTGCTGACCGGCTGATCCACTGGACAGGCAAGTGTCTGCTTGCCTATTGTGGACGTCGTGGGCGACGTGTTCAAGGCCCTCGCGGATCCGACCCGCCGCGCTCTCCTCGACGAGCTCCAGGAGCGGAACGGTCAGACGCTGTTCGAGCTGTGCACCCGGCTGATCAGCCGGCACGGGCTCAGTTCGTCGCGCCAGGCCGTCTCCCAGCACCTGGACGTCCTGGAGGACGCGGGCCTGGTGCGGACCCGCCGGGAGGGTCGCTACAAGTTCCACGACCTGGACACGTCGCCCCTGCGGACCATCACCGACCGGTGGCGGCTGTGACATCGAGGGGCGTATCCCTGAGGAGGGCGACCATGCGGATCAACCTGGCCAGTGTTCTCGTCGACGACCAGGAGCGGGCGCTGCGCTTCTACACCGACGTGCTCGGCTTCGTGAAGAAGACGGAGGTCCCGCTCGGCGAGCACCGGTGGCTGACCGTCGTCTCGCCCGAGGAGCCGGACGGCGTCGAGCTGGTGCTGGAGCCCGACGAGCACCCGGCGGCCAAGCCGTTCAAGGCGGCCCTGGTCGCCGACGGGATCCCGTTCACCTCATTCGCGGTGGCCGACGTGCAGGCCGAGTTCGACCGGCTCAAGGGCCTGGGCGTCACCTTCACGCAGGAGCCGGCGGCGATGGGGCCGGTGACCACTGCCGTCCTCGACGACACGTGCGGCAACCTCATCCAGATCGCCAGCATGTGATGTCCCCTACCGGTCAGCGGCTCTTGGTCGGCGGCTCGCCCTGGGCGAGTGCCTCTTCGGCCGCGGCCCGGTCGTAGGCGCAGGCGTCGCCGACATCGGTGACCGGGTCGGCCGCGGGCGCCTCGCCCGTCGTCGTCGGCTCCGCGGCCCCGGACGACGGCGGGGCCGGGGTGCTGGACGCGGGGGCGTCGTCGGCCGGCGGCGCGATCGCCGACTGCACGATCTGCCGCATCTGGTCGTAGTCGGGGTAGGCCGGGTCGATCAGGGCGGCGTCGAAGACGACGCTGCGCACGGACGCGTCCTTGACCAGGAAGCCGAGGTCGACGAAGTCGTCGAGGGCCGACCGGGGGATGTCGGTGCTGACGATGTCCTTCGTGGTGGCCGCGAGCTCCTGGTACTTGCGCAGCAGCGTCACCGGGTCCGCGGCGTCGATGATGGCGTCGATCGTGCAGCGCTGCC
This sequence comes from Blastococcus sp., assembly GCA_035296685.1. Taxonomy (GTDB): domain Bacteria; phylum Actinomycetota; class Actinomycetes; order Mycobacteriales; family Geodermatophilaceae; genus Blastococcus_B. Next base: position 24,911 of record DATHAK010000023.1, on the reverse strand, counting down.
GGGCCATGCGGTCGTAGTCGGTGAGGCCGAAGCGGCCGCGGGCGAAGGCGAGGGCGGTGGGCCCGTCCATGTGCTGGTGGGGCCCGGGGGCGATGTACGCGTCCGGGAGGGCGCCGGTCGACGGCTCCCCGCCCACGGGCACGTAGTAGTTGACGTTGACGGTGATGCCGCCGAGGGCGTCGACCAGCCGGCTGAAGCCGTCCAGGTTGGCCAGCACGTAGTAGTCGAGCTGGAGGCCGAGCGCCTCCCCGACGCCGAGCTTGAGGAAGTCGGCGCCGGGGTTGTCGGTGGGTCCGAGGATGTCTGGGTACTGCGCCGGGCCGTTGCGGTAGACGGCGTTGAGCAGGCTCTCGCTCTCGTCGCCGGCGTCGAAGCCGTCCGGGTAGACCTCGGCCAGCGGGCTGTCGGGCGGGAAGGGCAGGTTCTCGAGGTTGCGGGGGAGGCTGAACAGGACCGTGTCGCCGGTGTCCGTGTCGATGCTGGCCACGATGACGGTGTCGGTGCGCACCCCCTCGCGGCCTTCGCCCCCGTCGCCGCCGAGGAGCAGCACGTTGACCCGCTCCTGGTCGCCGAACGGGTCCGCGGTCGCGTCGACGGTCGCCGATCGCCCGTCGTCGTCGAAGACTCCGGCGATGAGGTCGCGCTGGGTCAGGGCCAGCCGGGTCACCACCACAGCGGGTGCGGCGACGGCCAGCACGAGCAGGAGAACCACGAGTCCACCGAGCAGGTGCCGGCCGGCGGTCGTGCCGCGCGGCACCAGCATGCGGTAGCCCGCGACGACGACGACCGCCCAGAGCAGGGCCAGCAGGGCGACGCCGCCGACCACCCACAGCAGCTGGTCGGTGTCGACGGCGGTCCGCAGTGCCGACCGCCGTCCGCCCGTGGCCAGCCAGACGCCCCCCGCGACCAGGAGCAGGAAGACCAGCAGGACGACGGCGCCGAGCTTCCGGCGGCCGGCGGCGAGGAACGCCGTCCCGGGGACGACGGCGCCCAGGACGGTGAGCCCCAGGGCAGAGCCGAAACTGCGTGCCGGCGCCCGCCGGCCGGGCGGGTGCGCCGCGGCAGCTCCCCCGGCAGAGGGATCGGAGCCTGCGCTCACGCGTCGGCCGTCGGTCGGGGCTGCCTGGTCACCCGGCCATGATCGCATCGAAGGCCCAGCTCGGCGCTCCGTGCGCGGGAGGGAGGGCCTCGCCGGGTGCAGGAGGTCTCGGCGGGGAGGCGTGGCGGAGGCGGTTACGGGGAACTGTCGACAGGAAGCCGACCGTTGGGTTACGCAGGCGTAGGTTACGTCGACGTTGGTCGAGCCGACCGGAGGTCCCCATGTCCCAGACGTCCCCTCACGCCGCCGTCCTGACCGAGCTCGAGCCGGTGGTCGCGCAGAACCTCGACCGGCACGACCGGATCGCGAAGGAATGGCACCCGCACGACTACATCCCGTGGGACGAGGGACGGAACTTCGCCTTCCTGGGGGGCGAGGACTGGTCGCCGGAGCAGTCCCGGCTCGACGAGACGGCCAAGGCGGCGATGTTCGTCAACCTGCTCACCGAGGACAACCTGCCGAGCTACCACCGGGAGATCGCCACCCGGTTCGGCCGCGACGGCGCCTGGGGCACGTGGGTCGGCCGGTGGACGGCGGAGGAGAACCGGCACGGCGTCGCGCTGCGCGACTACCTCGTCGTCACCCGCGGCGTCGACCCGGTCGAGCTGGAGCGGGCCCGCATGGAGTACATGACGCTCGGCTACGACTCCGGTGACAAGACCCCGCTGGAGGCCGTCGCCTACGTGTCGTTCCAGGAGCTGGCCACCCGGGTCTCGCACCGAAACACCGGCCGGGCCTGCATGGACCCGATCGCCGACCAGCTGCTGGCGCGCATCGCCACCGACGAGAACCTGCACATGGTCTTCTACCGGAACCTGGTGCAGGCGGCGTTCGACATCGACCCCGACGAGATGATGCGGGCGGTCGCCAAGGAGGTCATCACCTTCGAGATGCCCGGCGCCAACATGGCGAACTTCCGGAAGAACTCGACGATCATCGCCAAGGCCGGCATCTACGACCTCCGCCTCCACCACGACGAGGTGGTCGCGCCGATCCTCCGGTTCTGGAAGGTGTTCGAGCGCACCGACTTCGGCCCCGCCGGTGAGCAGGCGCGGGAGGAGCTCGCCCAGTTCCTCGCCGGGCTCGACGCCCAGGCGACCAAGTTCGTCGAGAGCCGGGAGCGGATGCGCGCCCGCGTCGCCGCCCGCGGCGAGGTCCCGATCCAGGTCTAGGGGGCGACGCTCCGTAAGCTCCCCGCGATGCGTCTCGCCACCTGGAACGTCAACTCCATCCGCTCCCGGGCCGACCGGGTGGCCGCCTTCCTGCAGCGCCAGGACATCGACGTGCTGGCCCTGCAGGAGACCAAGTGCCGGGACGACCAGTTCCCGCAGATGGTCTTCGACGCGATCGGCTACGAGTCGGCGCACGTGGGGTTCTCGCAGTGGAACGGCGTCGCGATCCTCTCGCGCGTCGGGATCGAGGAGATCGAGATCGGGTTCCCGGGGCAGCCGTGCTGGGCCGAGGACACCGAGACGGAGGCGCGGGCGCTGGGCGCCACCTGCGGGGGCGTGCGGGTCTGGAGCCTCTACGTGCCCAACGGGCGCACGCTGGCCGACCCGCACTACCGCTACAAGCTGGACTGGCTCGCCGCCCTGCGGGACACGGCCGCCGGCTGGCTGGCCGACGACCCCGCCGCCCAGATTGCCCTCACCGGTGACTGGAACATCGCCCCGGAGAACGACGACGTGTGGGACATGGCGGTGTTCTCCCACTCCACCCACGTCTCACCGCCGGAGCGGGCGGCGTTCCGGGCCGTCGTCGAGGCGGGGTACTCGGACCTCGTCCGCCCCTACGCGCCCGGACCGGGCGTCTACACCTACTGGGACTACACGCAGCTGCGCTTCCCCCGCCGCGAGGGCATGCGGATCGACTTCGTCCTCGGCTCCCCTGCCCTGGCCGCCCGCACCTGCGGGGCGCTCATCGACCGCGAGGAGCGCAAGGGCAAGGGTGCCAGCGACCACGCCCCGGTGATCGTCGAGCTGGCGGACTGAACGCCCCGCCCGCTTCCGGGGCGTTGTTCCCGCTTCCGGGGCGCTGCAGGACCCGGAAAGCGCGCATAACACCCGAGGAGCAGACGGTCCGGCCGGGATCCTCCACGTAGCCTGGCGTCCCGTGCTCGTCCTTCTTCCCCCGTCGGAGACCAAGCACCCCGGTGGGGACGGCGCCCCGCTGGACCTGGGCGCGCTGACCGCCCCCGAGCTGACCTCGGTCCGCACCGAGCTGGTCGAGGCGCTGGTCAAGCTGGCCGACGACCTTCCCGCCGCCCGCGCGACCCTGGGCCTCTCCCCCGCCCAGGACGACGAGATCGCGCGCAACGCCGCGCTGTGGACCAGCCCCACGCTTCCCGCCCCTGCAGCGCTATACCGGCGTCCTCTACGACGCCCTGGACGTGGGCTCGATGACGCGCGCGCAGCGGGCACGGGCCGGACGCCGGCTGGCGGTGGGCTCCGCACTGTTCGGGCTGCTCCGCGCCGAGGACCCGATCCCCGCGTACCGCCTGTCCGCCGGCTCGTCCCTCCCGGGGCTGCCGTCCCTGCGGGCGCTGTGGAGGCCGGCACTCTCCCGTGTGCTCGCCGGGCTCGACGACCTGGTCGTCGACCTGCGCAGCGGGTCGTACGCCGCCCTGGCGCCGGTCCCCGGGGCCGTGACGGTGACGGTGTTCAGCGAGCGACCCGACGGCATCCGGGCGGTGGTCAGCCACTTCAACAAGGCGCACAAGGGCCGGCTCGCGCGGCTGCTCGCCACGACGACCGCGGAGCCGGCCGACGTCGTGCGACTCAGGAGCCTGCTGGGGCGGGCGGGGTTGCACGTGGAACACGACGGCGGGGCCGCCCTCACGCTCGTCGTCCCGGCTCCATGAGCACCCGGACCAGAGCGGTGCCGTGATGTTCGCCCGGTTGGTTGCGCGCAACCTACACGCCGTGACATAACTGCCTGTACGACCGCGACGTCGAGAAACCCGGCGGGTCGGTCGCTGCATCCCCGGTCGCACACCGGGCAGAAGGGCTTCGGTGGACCTCTCCGCAGAACTGTCGACCACGGGTTGCTGCCCCGGGGAACGCGCAGCGGACCGGCTGACCGGCGATCCCGCCCGGCTCGACGAGGCCCGGCGCCTGCTGCCCGCGGACGGCGCGTCCTCCCCGCTCGACCGCCTGGCCGAGCTCGCCGCACGCCTCCTCGGAACCCCGTCCGGACACGTGTCGGTGCTGACCGACGTCGAGGTCGTCGTGGGCGGCCTGCCCGACGGAACGGCAGGCGGCGAGATCCCGCTCGCCGAGTCCCTCTGCTCGATCACGGCCACCGGCACCGGCGAGCTCGTCGCCCGCGACGCGCGCACCGACGACCGGGTCCGTGGGCTGCCCCCGGTCGCCTCCGGGCGGGTGGGCAGCTACCTGGGCGCTCCGCTGACGGGACGGGCCGGTCTGGTGATCGGCGCGCTGTGCGTCTTCGGCCCGGAGGCCCGGGACTGGTCGGACGGCGACGTCGCGACGCTGCGCCGGCTGGCGGACTCGGCGGTCACCGAGCTGGAGCTGGCGGCGCTGGTCCGCGAGCACGAGCGGGACCGCGTCCGGTGGGGTCTGGCGATCGACGCCGGCGGCGTGGGCACCTTCGACTGGGACCTGGAGACCGGCACGCTGGCCTGGGACGACCAGCTGATCCGGATGTTCGGTTACGACGCGGCGACGTTCGACCAGACCATCGAGGCGTTCAACGCCCGCCTGCACCCCGACGACCTGCCGCGGGTCACCGACATGCTCGAGCACTGCATCGCCACCTGCGGTGACTACGACGCCGAGTACCGCGTGATCCGGCTCGACGGCGACACCCGCTGGGTGCACGCCCGCGGTCGCGCCCTCGCGGGCCCCGACGGGACGGCCGTCCGCCTGCTCGGAGCCGCCTACGACACCACCGGCGACCGCGAGGGGGCCACCCGCGTCACCCGGGTGCTGGAGGCCATGCCCGCCGGCTTCTACAGCCTGGACCGCGAGTGGCGCTTCACCCACGTGAACGCCGAGGCCGAGCGCCTGCTCGGGCGCAGCCGCGACAGCCTCCTCGGCCGGGTGCTCTGGGACGACTGGCCGGCGGCGGTCAACAGCGTGTTCGAGGACAGCTACCGCAAGGCCGTCCGGACCGGCAAGCCCGTCTCGTTCGACGCGTACTACCCGGCCCCCCTCGACGGCTGGTACGAGCTGCGCGCCTGGCCCAGCCCGGACGGCCTGTCCGTCTACTTCACCGAGGTGACCGAACGCCGCCGGATGCAGGAGCAGGCCGAGCGCTCGTCCCGGCGGCTGGCGATCCTGGCCCAGGTGGCCGCCGAGATGGCCGGCACGATGGACGTCCAGGCCGCCGCGTCGCACCTGCCGCGCCTCGTCGTCCCGGCGCTGGCCGACTTCGCGATCGTCACGCTGGTCGACCCGGACGGCCGCCCCCGCGACGTCGGGTCGTGGCACAGCGACGCCGCGCACAGGCCGCTGCTCCGGACGTACGCCGACGTGCGCCTCGAAACCATGCCGGCCGTCTCGCCGGTGGCCCGGGCGCTCATCAGCGGCGAGGCCATCCGCGCGGACGCCCGCGTCGTCACCGAGATGCTGCCGCTCGGAGAGGCGCGGGACCTGCTCGAGCTGCTGGCACCGGAGACGGCGGCGGTCGTCCCCATGCGCGGCCGCGGCCGGACGCTGGGGCTGCTGACTCTCTACTACCGCGCCGGGACGGTCGTCGATGACGACGACGTCTCCACCGCGCAGGACGTGGCCGACCGCGCGGGCCTGGCGCTGGACAACGCCCGGCTCTACACCGCCCAGCAGCAGCTGGCCGAGGGTCTGCAGCGCAGCCTGCTCACCGAGCCGCCGCAGCCCGACCACGGCGAGATCGCCGTCCGGTACCAGCCCGCCGCCGAGGCGGCGCGGGTCGGCGGCGACTGGTACGACGCGTTCCTGCAGCCGGGCGGCTCGACGATGCTGGTGATCGGGGACGTCGTCGGGCACGACACGGCCGCGGCGGCGGCGATGGGCCAGCTGCGGGGCCTGCTGCGGGGGATCGCCACGTACAGCGACGCCGGCCCCGCGGAGGTGCTGCGCGGCCTGGACGCGTCGATGACCACCCTGCAGACGAGGACCCTGGCCACCGCCGCCGTCGCCCGGTTCGAGCAGACGCCCGACGAGCTCGGGCGCGGGATCACCCGCATGCGGTGGGCCAACGCCGGACACCTGCCGCCGCTGGTCATCAACCCCGACGGCAGCGTCGCCGAGCTGGCCGCCTGGAAGGGTGACCTGCTCCTCGGGGTCGACCCCGAGGCCGGCCGCCGCGAGTCGGTGGTCACCCTCGACCGCGGGGCCACGGTGCTGCTCTACACCGACGGGCTCATCGAGCGCCGCGATGCAGACCTGGACGCCGGGATGGTCCGGCTGCGCGAGGCCCTCATCGAGCTGGCCCACCTGCCGCTCGAGCAGCTGCTCGACGAGGTGCTGACGCGGCTCGTCGACGGCCACCCGGAGGACGACGTCGCGCTGGTCGCCGTCCGCCTGCACCCCCAGGATCGCACCCGCCCCGCCGAGGCCGGTCCGCAGGACGTGCCACCCGACGTGCCGGGCGACCCGGCGGGCGACTGACCGTCAGCTCTTGTCGCGGCGGACCTGCGCCTTCCTGCCCTTGATCATCGTCGCCTTCAGCGCGCGGATCACCTCGTCGGCCGCGGGCTCCGGCACCTCCACCAGCGCGAACCGCTGGTGGATCTCGATCGCGCCGATGTCCCGGCCGGTCAGCCCGGTCTCGCCGGTGATGGCGCCGACCAGGTCGCCCGGGCGGATGCCGGCATCGCGGCCGGCGCCGACGAACAGCCGGGCCGCCGGCCCACCCGCGGACCGCCGTGCGGGCCGCTCGGTGCGGCCGGCGCCGGGCGCCTTCCGGCCGCCGTCGCGCTCGGGCCGGAAGCCGACCTGGGGGATCTCCTCGTCGTCGTCGACCGCTCCCCCGGCCTCGTGCGCCAGCTTCACCGCCGCCAGCGCGACCTCCATCAGGTCGAACTCGTCGCTCAGCGTCTCGACGACGACGCGGAACCCGTCGAGATCGCCACCGAGCAGCGTCTCCCGCAGCGCTCCCCGGGTCAGGTCGAGCCGCCGAGCTCGCAGGTCGGCGACCGTGGGCACCTGCTGGACGGCGATCGGCGCCCCGGCCACCCGCTCGATCGTCTTGAGCATCCGATGCTCGCGCGGCTCGGCCAGCGTGATCGCGACGCCCTCGCGCCCGGCTCGCCCCACCCGGCCGATGCGGTGCACGTACGACTCGGGCGCCGACGGGACGTCGTAGTTGACGACGTGGGTCAGCTGGTCGATGTCCAGCCCGCGCGCCGCGACGTCGGTGGCGACCAGCAGCTCCGCCGTCCCCCCGCGCAGCCGGCCCATCACCCGGTCGCGCTGCTCCTGGCTCATGCCGCCGTGCAGCGCCTCGGCCCGGTAGCCCCGGCCGTTGAGGGTCTCGGTGAGGGAGTCGACCTCCTCCCGGGTGCGGCAGAAGACGATCGCGGCCGTGGGCGCCTCGACGTCCAGGATGCGACCGAGGGCCGCCGGCTTGGCCGCCCGGGGGACGACGTAGGCGGTCTGCCGGACGCGGGGCGCCTCTCCCGGCTCCGCCTTCTCCCGGCCGATCGTGATGCGCACCGGCTCGCGCAGGTGCCGGCGGGCGAGGGAGTCCAGCCGGCGCGGCATCGTGGCCGAGAAGAGGACCGTCTGCCGTTCCTCCGGCGTCGCGTCCAGGATCGCCTCGAGGTCCTCGGCGAAGCCCATGTCGAGCATCTCGTCGGCCTCGTCGAGGACGACGGTGGTCACCTCGCCGAGCCGGAGGCTGCCGCGGTTGAGCAGGTCCAGGGCGCGGCCCGGGGTGGCGACGACGACGTCGACGCCCGACTCCAGCGACCGCAGCTGCCGGACGATCGGGGCGCCACCGTAGACGGGGAGGACGCGGGCACCGAGGTCGCGGCCGTAGCGGTGCAGCGCCTCCGACACCTGGACGGCGAGCTCGCGGGTGGGCACCAGGACGAGCGCGACCGGCGCCTTGTCGCGGCGGTGCGGTTCGAGGCGCTGGAGCACCGGCAGGGCGAACGCGGCGGTCTTGCCGGTTCCGGTCGCGGCCTGGCCGAGAAGGTCGCTGCCCTCCACCAGCGGCGGGATCGCCTCCTGCTGGATCGGTGTCGGCTCCTCGTAGCCGAGCGCGGAGAGAGCGCCGAGCAGCTCGGGCCGGAGCCCCAGCTGCTCGAAGGTGGCACCGACCTGGTCCTCGTTCATCGGCGCCCATCGTTCCCTCGACGTCGTTACCCTGCGCGACCGGGTCCGTGACAGGCTCGGGGTGTGACCGACGACCTGTGCTTCCGGCCGGCGACGGAGCTCGCCGCCATGCTGCGCGCCCGCGAGGTGTCGGCGCGGGAACTGCTCGACGCGCACCTCGAGCGGATCGACCGGCTGAACCCCGCGGTCAACGCGATCGTCACCCTCGACACGGACGGTGCGCGGACGGCGGCCGACGCCGCCGACGCGGCGCTCGCCGCGGGCGAGGACGTGGGCCCCCTGCACGGGCTGCCGGTCGCGCACAAGGACACCCACGCCACCGGCGGCATGCGGACGACGTGGGGCTCGCCGCTGCACGCCGACACCGTGCCGCTGCGCGACGAGCTGATCGTGGCCCGGTACGCCGAGGCCGGTGCCGTGCGGGTCGGGAAGACCAACGTGCCCGAGTTCGCGGCCGGGTCGCACACCTTCAACACCCTCTTCGGCGCCTCCCACAACCCGTACCGGCACGGCCTCTCCGTCGGTGGGTCGTCGGGAGGGGCGGCGGCGGCGCTGGCGGCGGGGTTCGTGCCGCTGGCCGACGGCAGCGACATGGGCGGCTCGCTGCGCAACCCGGCCGGCTTCTGCAACGTCGTGGGGATGCGGTCGACGCCGGGCCGGGTGCCCACCTGGCCGGCCGCGCTGGGCTGGTCGCAGCTGTCGGTGCAGGGGCCGATGGGGCGCACCGTCGCCGACGTCGCGCTCCAGCTGTCGGTCGTGGCCGGACCCGACCCGCGGGTGCCGATCGCGCTGGCCGACTACGACCCCGCGGGATTCGCCGCGGCCCTGCCCGACCGCCTCGACGGGCTGCGGGTGGCATGGGCGCCGGACCTCGGCGGGCGGGTGACCGTCGACCCGGCGATCACCGACGTCCTGTCGTCGTCCGCCGGGGTCTTCGCCGACCTGGGCGCGTCGGTGGACGAGGACTGCCCCGACCTCTCCGGTGCCGACGAGGTGTTCGGCACCCTGCGCGCCTGGATCTTCGACGCGACCTACAGCGACCTGGCCCGCCGCGAGCCGGACAGGCTCAGGGAGTCGATCCGCTGGAACGCGGAGATGGGCGCGAAGCTCTCCGGCACCGACCTCGCCCGGGCGGAGCAGCTGCACACGAAGCTGTACGAGCGGATGGTCGCCTTCTTCGAGCGCTACGACGTGCTGCTGGCGCCCACCACGCAGGTGCTCCCGTTCCCGGTGGAGCTCGAGTACCCGACCGAGATCGCCGGCGTGCACCAGGACAACTACCTGGAGTGGATGCGCTCCTGCACGGTCATCTCGGCGACCGGCTGCCCGGCGCTGTCGGTGCCCGGCGGATTCACGCCCGACGGGCTGCCGGTGGGCCTGCAGGTGATCGGCGCTCCGCGGGCCGACCGCCGGGTGCTCGAGGCCGGGCACGCCTTCGAGCAGGCCACCCGCTTCGGCGAGCGCCGTCCGCCCCTCTGAGCGGTTCTACGGTTCTCTAGGGAGACTGCTAGAGACCCCGAGATCCGGCGAGACGGGTCATCGTGGAGACGTAGCCACCGCCCGGCCACTGCCAGGCGCCCTCGTTGACCCGGCCGTCTTCGCTGAAGCGGCCGTCGAAGCGCGCCGGCGAATCCGTGCCGCCGAACCAGATGGTGAGCAGGTCGCCGTCGACCCGGTAGGTGTACTCGAGGATCTCGCCGCTCGCGGCGAAGAAGTGCGACCGCAATTCGCCGCTCGCCTCGTCGAAACCGATGTACTCCACCCCGCGGGTGGTCTCGCCGGGCTGGCGCAGGTCCACGTGCTGGACCAGGAAGCCGCCGCCTTCCATCCACTCGTACCGGACCTCGCCGGTCAGGCCGCCGGACCCTGAGACGGTCCACTCCCCGACCAGGACGTCGAGAGTGCGCAGCGCGGCGGCGCGGGCGGCGCCCGCGTCGGTCGCCCCGAGGGTGCTCGTGTCCGTGGTCATCGCCTGCTCCTCCCGGTCGCGGGGCCGTGCGCCGGTCGCGCGGCCTCGGAGGTAGGACGGAGGGTCACGCCCGCACTCATCGGTGGGCGACGAGAGGGAGGCCTACTCCTTGGGGCGCGGGACCCGGCGGGCAGTGCGGCGGCGGCGCAGGCCGCGCAGGGTGCGGACGGCGACCAGGAGCTCGGCCAGCTCGTGCCGGTCGCCGGAGGCGATGTCGGCCAGCTGGGCGGCGGCGCGTGCCTGGGTGGCGTCCCACGTCTGCGCCCAGGTCTCGACCAGCTTCTCGGGCGGGTCGGTGTCGGCGCTGCGCAGGCTGAGCACGTCCTCGGTCAGCGACGACTGCTCCATGGAGAGGTCGTCGCGCAGCGAGGCGCGGGCCATCGACGGCCAGCGGCGGTCACGGGGGAGCGCGAGCACCAGCTCGCGCAGCGGCACGAGCCCGAGACGGTCGGCGATGCACTGCATGACGCGGCCGGCGAGCGCGACCCGCGCCCCGGTCCGCTCGGTGACGACGGCGAGGTCGAGCGCGGCCGGCAGCAGCGGCGCGGCCGCGAGCTCGGCCGCCAGGTCGGCGGGCACCCCGGCCGAGGTCCACCGGGCCGCGCGCTCGGTGTAGGCCGCCGCCTCGGCGCCGAGCAGCCAGCTGGGCAGTCCGGCGCGCACCTCGGCGGCGGGCGGTGCGAACCGCTCCGTCACGACGGAGAGCGGGGGAGCCGGGTCGGCGACGAGCTCCTGCTGCCGGAGCAGCCACCGGGTGGTCCGCTCGGCCAGCCGGGTGGCCTCGGTGCGCAGCTCCACCTGGGTGGCGGCCGGCACCCGGTTGTCCAGCACCCCGGCGGCGTCCCACAACCGGTCGACGTCGAAGACCATGCGCGCGATGGCGTGCGCCCGGACCACCCGGTCCAACGGCACGCCGGTCTCCTGGCTGAGCCGGAAGAGCCCGGTGATCCCGCCGATGTTGACCGACCGGTTGGTCAGCGCCGTCGCGACGATCTCCCGGCGCAGCGGGTGGCCGGTGATCGCGTCGGGGAAGCGCTCCCGCAACCGGGTGGGGAAGTAGGAGGTCAGCAGATCCTCGAGCGCCGGGTCGTCGGGCAGGTCCGAGTGCAGGACGACGTCGCCGGTCTCGAGCTTGGCGTAGGCGAGCAGCACGGAGAGCTCGGGGCTGGTCAGCGCCTGGCCGTCCCGGCGGCGCTCGGCGAGCTGCCGGTCGTCGGGCAGGAACTCGACGCTGCGCACCAGCCGGCCCGACCGCTCCAGGGAGCGGAGGAAGCGCTCGTGGGCCTCCAGCAGGCTGCGGGCCGAGGACACCTCGACCGCGAGCGTGGCGTTCTGCGCGTGGTTGTCGGCGAGGACGGCGACAGCGACCTCGTCGGTCATCTCGCCGAGCAGCGCAGCCCGGCCGGCGGCGTCCAGCTCGCCGTCGTCGACCACCCGGTTGAGGGCGATCTTGATGTTGACCTCGTGGTCGGAGGTGTCGACGCCGGCGGAGTTGTCGATGGCGTCGGTGTTGACCCGCCCGCCAGCCAGCGCGTACTCGACCCGGCCGCGCTGGGTGAGCCCGAGGTTGCCGCCCTCGCCCACCACCCGGACGCGCAGCTGCTCGCCGTCGACCCGGACCGCGTCGTTGGCCTTGTCCCCCACGTCCAGCGCGCTCTCGGCCGACGCCTTCACGTAGGTGCCGATGCCGCCGTTGAACAGCAGGTCGACCGGCGCCAGCAGGATCGCGCGGATCAGCTCGACGGGGGAGAGCGCCTCGACGTCGTCGGCCAGCCCGAGCGCGGCCCGCATCGGCTCGGAGATCGGGATCGCCTTGGCCGTCCGCGGCCAGACACCGCCGCCGGCGCTGATCCGGGACCGGTTGTAGTCGGCCCACGAGGAACGCTGCAGGCCGAACAGCCGCTTGCGCTCGGCGAAGGACGCCGCCGCGTCGGGCGCGGGGTCGACGAACACGTGCCGGTGGTCGAAGGCGGCCACCAGCCGGATGTGCTTGGACAGCAGCATCCCGTTGCCGAAGACGTCGCCGGACATGTCGCCGATGCCGACGACGGTGAACTCCTGGCTCTGCACGTCGACGCCGAGCTCGCGGAAGTGCCGGGTGACCGACTCCCAGGCACCCCGCGCGGTGATGCCCATGGCCTTGTGGTCGTAGCCGACCGACCCACCGGAGGCGAACGCGTCGCCCAGCCAGAACCCGCGCTCGATCGCGACCGAGTTGGCCAGGTCGGAGAACGTCGCCGTCCCCTTGTCGGCGGCGACCACCAGGTAGGTGTCGTCGCCGTCGTGCCGGACCACGCGGTCGGGCGGCACGACCTTGCCCTCCACCAGGTTGTCCGTCAGCGACAGCAGCGCGCCGATGAACTCGCGGTAGCAGGCCTGCCCCTGGGCGAGGACGGCGTCGCGGGAGGCGCCGTCGGGGAGCGGGTGCTTGACGACGAAGCCGCCCTTGGCGCCGGTCGGCACGATGACGGTGTTCTTCACCATCTGCGCCTTGACCAGGCCCAGCACCTCGGTGCGCAGGTCCTCGCGGCGGTCGGACCACCGCAGCCCGCCGCGGGCGACGGCGCCGAAGCGCAGGTGGATGCCCATGACGCGCGGCGTGCTCACCCACACCTCACGCGCCGGCCGCGGCTCGGGCAGGTCGGGCACGCCGTGCGGGTCGAGCTTGAGCGCAAGGGCGGGCTGTCTGGGGGACATGGCGTAGTACGTCGTCCGCTGGGTGGCGGTGACGGCGGCGAGCAGCGAGGTGAGGACACGGTCGGCGTCGAGCGACTCGACCTCGCCGATGGCCTTGCGGAGCGACTCGACGAGGTCGGCCTGCCGCTCGGCCCGGCTGCCGTTGCGGCCCGGCGAGAAGCGGGTCTCGAACAGGGCGACCAGGCGGGCGACGACGTCGGGGTGCGCGGTGAGGGTCTGCTCGACGTAGCGCTGACCGAAGGGCAGGCCCGCCTGGCGCAGCCACTGCACGTACGCGCGGACGACGGTGACCTGCCGCCAGTTGAGCCCGGCGAGCATGACGAGGGCGCCCAGTCCGTCGTCGTCGGTGTCGCCCCGCCAGACGGCGCCGACGGCCTCGGTGAACCGCTCGGGCAGCGAGCGCAGCAGCGGCAGCTCGACGGCCGGGACGGTGACGCCGAAGTCGTAGATCCAGGTCGGCGGAGCGCCGATGCGGTCGATCTCGTAGGGCCGCTCGTCGACGACGTCGACACCCATGTTCTGCAGGACCGGCAGCACCTCGGAGAGCAGCAGCCGCTGTCCCACGCGGTAGACGGTCAGCCGCCGCTCGCCGGGCGCGGAGCCCGGCGGTGACCACAGCCGCAGCGAGAGCTGGCCCTCGGTGAGCCCGTCGAGCCGTTCGAGGTCGTCGACGGCCTGCTGGGCGGAGAAGTCCTCCTGGTAGCTCGCCGGGAACGCGTCGGCGACCCGTGCCAGCAGCCGCTCGGCCTCCGCGCCGTGGCGGGCGTGCAGGGCGTCGGAGAGGTCGTCGGTCCAGCTGCGCGCGGCGGCGGCCAGCTCGGCCTGCAGCGTCTCGACGTCCACCGACATCGTGGGCGACCCGCGCCGGCCGACCGGCACGCGCACCACGAAGTGCAGCCGGGCCAGGACCGACTCGGTGGAGCGTGCCGTGTACTCGATGCTGGTACCGCCGAGCCGTTCGAGCAGCAGCTGCTGCATCGCCAGCCGCACCTCGGTCGTGTACCGGTCGCGGGGCAGGTAGACCAGGGCCGACCAGAAGCGGCCCGTCGGGTCCTTGCGGAGGAATAGCCGGGTCTGGCGGCGCTCCTGCAGGTGCAGCACCGCGAGCGCGACGGGGAGCAGCTCGTCGGCCCCCACCTGGAGCAGCTCGTCGCGCGGATAGGTCTCCAGGACGTCGAGCAGTTCCTTGCCGGTGTGGCTGTCGGCCGGCACGCCGGAGCGGGCGACCACCTCGGCCACCTTGCGGCGCACCAGGGGGACGTCGAGCACGCTGCTCGTGTACGCGGCCGACGGGAAGAGGCCCACGAAGCGGAACTGCCGGGTGCCCGCGCCGTCGCCGCTCGGGAGGGTGACCGAGATCAGGTCGAGCCACGCGCGGCGGTGCACGGGCGAGCGGGCGTCGGCCTTGGTGACCGCGATCAGGTGCTGGGCCGAGGACCGTTTCGCCTCCGGCATCGCCATCACCGACTCGCTCATGTCGGTGTCGCTGCGCAGCACACCCAGGCCGGTGCCGGGGACGGCGCGGGCGGCGGACCTGCCGCGGCCGGGAACCAGGTCGACGTCCCGCGCGCCCAGGAAGACGAAGTTGCCGCCGGCGAGCCAGCGCAGCAGCGCGGCCGCCTCGTCGGGGTCGTCGGCCGGGTCGCCGTCGTGCCCGACGGGGGAGTCGCTGCGGGCGATGTCGTCCAGCCGCCCGGCGAGCTCGAGCACCCGTGCCCGGAGCCGCTCGGCGTCCTCGTCGACCGCGCGGACGTCGTCGAGGACGGTGCGCAGGCCGGTGACCAGGTCCGCGGCATCCTCGTCGTCCAGCGGCCCGTCGAGGACGACGGCCATCCACGACTCGGTCAGCGCGTCGGAGCCGCAGCCGACGGCGAGCGAGCTGTCGCAGAAGGCCTTGATCTTCCCGCGCAGGTCGCGGCGGACGACGACGACCGGGTGCACGATGTGCGCCAGCTCGAAGCCTTGCCGGATGACCTCGGCGGTGACCGAGTCGACGAGGTAGGGCATGTCGTCGGTGACGAGCCGGACCACGGCACGTCCGTCGAGCAGCCGCTGGGCGTCCACGGTCGCCGACCCGGGCGGGCGCACCTCCGCGAGCTGCAGGTGACCGAGGGCGAGGCCGGCGAGCTCCGCCGGGTCGTGCCCGAGCACCTCGGCGGCCGGCTCGCTCCAGTAGTAGCGCTGCAGCAGCGCGGGCAGGTCGTCGGCCGTGCACCCGAGGGGCAGCTTTCCCTTGCCGCCGAGCCCCTCGCGGGCCGCCTCCGCGGCGCGCTCGAGGAGCTGGCGCTTCTCGTCCCGTGCGGCTTCCAGGGCCGCGAGCTCGGTCAGGGAGCCCGCCCCGGGGCCGCTGTCCGGTTCGCGCACCGGGGTCTCCGGCGCGACACCGGTGGTGCTGGCCATGTCAGGCCACGCTACTGCGAAGTGAGGTGCCCGTCACGAAGACGCGGCGGGTGTTACCGAGCCGTGCCCGCGGCTCTCGCGGACTCTGCGGTCAGCGGTCGAGCAGCTGGTCGGCGAGCCAGCCGACGACCGCCAGGATGAGCCCGCCGAGCAGCGCGGTGACGAAGCCGTCGACGGTCAGGCGGTCGCTCAGCGCCGCGGTGAGCCCCAGCAGGGCGGCGTTGACGACCAGCAGGAACAGTCCGAGGGTGAGCACCACGAACGGCAGGGAGAGCAGCCGCAGGAGCGGGCCCACGATCGCGTTCACGACACCGAAGAGCAGGCCGATCCAGAGGTACGTGCCGTAGATGCCGAGGGCCCCCTCGGGGTTCTCGACCACGTTGAGCCCGGGCAGCACGTCGTACTTCGTCAGAACGAAGAAGGCCGCCGCGAGGATGACCACCTTGAGCGCGAACTTGATCACGCCGACGACGCTAGCGGTGCGCCCCGCCCCGAGGTGGGATCTGAGCGCGTCTGCGGATGTCTAGCGTCCCGCCTAGACATTGGCAGATGGCGATCGACGCTCGCACAATTCCGCTGTGACGACGACGGACGAGCCGCTGTCCATCCGGCCGCCCGGCTGGGCGCGGATGCTCGGTCCGGTGTTCCTCGTCCTCTGGCTCTCGGGATTCCTGTTCTGGCCCGAGCGCGACGAGTTCCTGGCGCCGGGGGTGGTCATCGCGCTCCTCGTGGCCGCCGTCGTCGCCCGGATGCTGGTCACGAGCGTCATCGGCACCGCGGCCGGGCGGCTCACGGTGCGCAACACCTGGTCCACCCGCACGTTCGTCCGGGACGAGATCGAGGGAGTGGAGATCGACCGGTCCGGCGGCCGGGGCTGGGCGGTGTGGTTGCGGCTGTCCGACGGCATGCGGCACCGGCTCGACGTGACCGAGGCGCCGTTCCTCGGCCCGTCGTCCGCGACGCTGGAGCGGCAGGCCGACGCGGTGCGGGCCTGGCTGGACGGCCTGCCGCCGCGCGTCCCGCTGACCGCCGGCGACACGCGCTAGGTGGTTCTACCGATCTCTACGGATCGGGCTAGAGAACGCCATACGGTGCTCGACATGGATCCCGTGCGGAACCCGTACGCACCCGGTGCCGGGCAGCGCCCGCCCGAGCTGGCCGGCCGCGACGGCGAGCTGTCGGCCTTCGACGTCGTCCTGGAACGCATCGCGCACGGTCGTCCCGAGCGGTCACTGGTGCTCACCGGGCTGCGCGGGGTCGGGAAGACGGTGCTGCTCAACCAGCTCCGCTCGGCGGCGATCTCGCGCGGCTGGGGGACCGGCAAGATCGAGGCGCGCCCCGAGCAGTCGCTGCGGCGGCCGGTCTCCTCGGCCCTGCACATGGCGCTGCGGGAACTGGGCCCGCGGCACCGGGACCAGGAGTCGATGGACGAGGTCCTCGGCGTGGTGAAGGCCTTCGCCCAGCGGATCCAACCGGCCGACACCAGGGTCCGCGACCGCTGGCAGCCGGGCATCGACGTCCCCGCCGCCACCGGCCGGGCCGACTCCGGCGACATGGAGATCGACCTCGTCGAGCTGCTCAGCGACGCCGCGGGCGTGGCCGCCGACATCGGCAGCGGCATCGCGCTGTTCATCGACGAGATGCAGGACGTGCAGCCCGACGACGTCTCGGCCATCTGCGCCGCCTGCCACGAGCTCTCGCAGCAGGGCGCACCGCTGATCGTCGTCGGCGCCGGCCTCCCGCACCTCCCCGCCGTCCTGTCGGCGTCGAAGAGCTACTCCGAGCGGCTCTTCCGCTACCTGCGGATCGACCGCCTCGACCGGGAGGCCGCCGACCGGGCGCTGCTGGCGCCCGCCGCGCGGGAGGAGGTGAACTTCGAGCCCGCCGCCCTGGACGCCCTCTACGAGGCCGCCGACGGGTACCCGTACTTCGTGCAGGCCTACGGCAAGGTCACCTGGGACGTCGCGGCCGCCTCCCCCATCACCGCGGACGACGTCGCCATGGCCGCGCCGGTCGCCGAGGCCGAGCTGGCGGTCGGTTTCTTCGGTTCCCGCTACGACCGGGCCACCCCCGCCGAGCGCGAGTACATGCACGCCATGGCCGACCTGGGCGGAGCGGCCGGCGCGGCCGTATCCACCTCGGAGGTGGCGGTCTCCCTCGGCCGCAAGCCGGCGTCCCTGTCGCCGGCCCGCGACTCGCTGATCAAGAAGGGTCTCGTGTACTCGGCCGAGCGGGGTCAGATCGCCTTCACCGTGCCGCACTTCGGCCGCTACCTGCTCCGCCACCCGGACTGAGCGTGCCCACCTGGCTGGAGGCGGGGCTCTGGGGGCTGCTCGGCGGCGGCGCCCTGGTCATCGGTGCCCTGATCGCCTGGTTCGTCCCGGTACCGCCGAAGGTCGTCGCGTCGGTGATGGCCTTCGGCTCGGGCGTGCTCATCTCCGCCGTGGCCTTCGACCTCATGGAGGAGGCCGTCACCACCGGCGGCCTCGCCGCGACGGCACTCGGTTTCCTCGTGGGCGCCGTCGTGTACCTGGCCGCGAACCTCGCCCTCGCCCGGCGCGGCGCGCGGCACCGCAAGCGGTCGGGGGACCTGCAGCCGTCCGAGCAGGAGAAGAGCGGCAGCGGATCGGCCATCGCGATCGGGGCACTGCTCGACGGCATCCCGGAGTCCGTCGTGCTGGGCCTCGGCCTGCTGACCGGCGGCACGGTGAGCCTGTCGATGCTGGCCGCCGTGTTCATCTCCAACGTCCCCGAGGGGCTGTCCAGCGCCGCAGGCATGAAGCGCAGCGGCCGTTCCGCCCGCTACGTCTTCGGCGTGTGGGGCGGGATCGCGCTGGTGAGCGGGCTGTCGTCGCTGCTCGGCTACGCCGCGCTCGGCGGCGCGTCCCCCGAGGTCGTCGCCACGATCACGGCCGTCGCCGCCGGGGCGATCCTCACGATGATCGCCGACACCATGATCCCGGAGGCCTACGCGAACACCCATGACTGGACCGGGCTGATCACCGCCATGGGCTTCCTGACCGCCTTCGCGATCAGCTTCGCCTGAGCGGGAGTCAGGCCGGGTGGGGGAGCGCCGGCGGAAGGATCTCCGGCCCGGCCTCCAGGGGGCGCTCGGCGTCCACCGGGTGAGCCCGGACGGCCAGGACGGCGACGTCGTCCTCGGCGTCGTCGCCCATCATCTCGGCCAGCAACCGGTCGCACAGCTCCTCGAGCGGCAGCCCGGAGCAGGCGGACAGGATCCGGCGTACCTGCGCCCGTCCCTCGTCGAGGGGGACGCCGCGCCGCTCGAAGAGGCCGTCGGTGAACAGCAGCAGCGTGCTGCCCTCGGGCATGGTGGCGATGCCGTCGACGCGGGGCCCCAGCCAGCCGATCCCCAGCGGCGGGCCGATCGGGGCCGCGAGGTCGGAGACGGTGCCGTCGGCGAGCAGGAGCATCGGCTCGGGGTGGCCGGCCGAGGCCCAGCGCAGCCGCCGGAGCCCGACGGCACGGTCGGCGGCGTCCTGTTCGACGCGGCAGACCAGGGCGGTCGCCAGCGTCGGCACGACCAGCCCGACCAGCGCGAGGTCGACGCGGCGGAGCACGCCGGCCGGTTCCTCGAGCCGGTCGAAGCCGATGCCGCGGACCAGCGTCTTCACCTGGCCCATGGCGGCGGCCGCCTCGATGTCGTGGCCCATGACGTCGCCGATCACCAGGACGGTGTCGCCGTCGGGCTGGAGGAACGCGTCGTACCAGTCCCCGCCGATCGACGCGCCGAGGGTGGCCGACCGGTAGCGAACCGCCAGCTCGAGGCGGTCGGGCTGCACCGGCGGGGAGAGCAGGCTCAGCTGCATCCGCTCGGCGACCTGCTGGTTGGCGGCGGCCAGCCGGGCGTTGTCCAGGGCCAGGGCCGCGCGGCGGGACGCGATCTCCGCCGTCCGCAGCTCCTGCTCCGTGTGCGCCCCGCGCTCGGGCTCGTTGACCAGGGTGAACCCGCCGATGACCTCACCGCGCGCGATGAGCGGGAAGCCGGCAGCGGCGGCGGGCCGGAGCGGGGCGAGCGCCGCGCGAGCCTCGTCGTCGGCCACCATCGACAGCACGATCTCCTCGGTGAGCTCCGGGAAGACGACGGGCCGGGGATCGCGGAGCATGCGGGGGACCGGGGCGGTCACGTTGTTCGACGCCACCCGCAGGTCGGCGTAGCGGTGCATCGCCTCCACGAGCGCGGGGTCGCGGTGCGCCCGCCCGACGTCGCGGCGGGTTCCGTCGGGGTCGATGACGGTGACCACGCACCAGTCGGCCAGCAGCGGCACGACCAGATCGGCGAAGCGCTGGACCGCCTCGTCGGTGTCCGTCGTCGAGGTCATGGCCAGGTTGATGTCGCCGAGCAGCATGAGGTGCCGGCCGGCGGTCTCCGCCTCCATGGCCGCCCTCGCCGCCTCGACCGCTGTGGCCTCCCGGGCGGCGACGGCCGCCGCCCGCTCCTCCTCCACCCGGCGGCGCTCGGTGACGTCGTCGTAGGTGACCACGAGGCCGGCGTCGGTGAGGAAGGCGTCGGCCCGGAACCACTTCCCGAGGGGGACGAAGTACGCCTCGGTCCCGCCGCTCTCGCCGGTCTCGCGGACCCGGCGGTAGAGCTCCTCGAAGGGTCCGCCGACGGCCTCCGGGAACTCGGTCCAGATGCCGTGACCCAGCAGGCTCTCGACCGTGCGGTGCAGGACGCGGGCGCCGGCGGGATTGATGTACCGGATGCTCCAGTCCTCGTCGAGGACGAACAGCGGGCGTTCCATGCCCTCGACGGCCTGCAGCAGCAGTTCGCCGGGCGGGAGCACCGCCTCGTTCCGGATCACGCCCATACTCTGCCGCATCGCACCCCGTCCCCAGGCAGCAGATCACGGATCGTCACCACAACCTCACCCATCTGCGGTAGGTGAGACCGGGATCACGATCGACGCGGCGGCGCCTTGGCAGGCGCGGCGCCAGTGACCAGAATCGGCGAGGCCACGGCGGACCGGATGCGGGCCGGCCGGCGGTGCTCCAATCAAGGGGCGGCCAGTGCCGGTGCTGCACCGAGGGACGACCGTGGACGAGAGGGAACTCCGGGCTCCCGCCCTGGAGGGGAGCAGGAGCACCGAGCCGCGGCTGCACGCGGTCCGGTCGGTGCCGGCTGAGCGCCCCGTTGCCCTGCCCGGTCCGCACGCCGACGTGGACGGCTTCCTCGAGACGATGCCGGCCGCCTTCTGCTTCCTGGACCGGGAGTGGCGGTTCCGGTACGTCAACGCCGTCGCCGAGCGGCTGATCGGCCGTCCCCGCGACGAGGTGCTGGGGGAGTCGCTGTGGGAGGCCTTCCCGCTGATGGTCGGGAGCATCTTCGAGACGACCTACCGGGCGGCGGTGGCCACCGGCGAGCCGATGAGCTTCGAGGCCACCTACGGCCAGGACCACGGCTGGTACGAGATCCGCGTCTGGCCCCGGCCCGACGGACTCGCCGTCTACGCGCTGGACGTGACCGACCGGAAGCTCGCCGAGGAGGCCGCCCGCCGGGCGGGTGCCCGCACGTCTCTGCTGGCGCAGGTCGCGGCCGAGCTGTCGGGGCAGCTGGACACGGAGTCCGCCCTGGGCCGCCTGGCGGAGCTCGTCGTCCCGGTCCTCACCGACGCCTGCATCGTGACCGTCGTCGACCGCGAGGGGCGGGCCCGGGACGTCGGCGCGTGGCATGCCGACCCCGAGCGGCTCCCCCTGATCCGGCGCTACGCCGAGGTCCGCCTCGACACGCTGCCCAGCGCGTCACCGGTCGCCCGCGCCCTGGCCGCCGGGACGCCGCTGACCGAGTCGGTCGCCGCCGTGCTCGACCTGATGCCCCCGGGGCCGGCGCGCGCGCTGCTGGTGGCGCTCCGGCCGGCCACCGCGATGGTCCTGCCGCTCACCGCCGGGCCGCGGACGGTCGGCGTGCTCACGCTGTACCAGGACCCCGGCCGGGTGGTCCACGAGGAGGACATGGAGACCGCGCGCCAGGTGGCCGCCGAGGCCGCCCGGGCCATCGTGCGGGTGCACCACCAGAACCAGCAGGCGCAGCTGGCCGAGGCGCTGCAGCGCAGCCTGCTGACCGATCCTCCTGCGCTCGGCGAGACGGCGGTCGTCGTGCGGTACGTCCCGGCGGCCGAGGCCGCGCGGGTCGGCGGGGACTGGTACGACGCCTTCCTCCAGCGCGACGGCTCGCCGGTGATCGTCATCGGCGACGTCGTCGGGCACGACACCGCCGCCGCCGCGGCGATGGGGCAGCTGCGCGGGCTCCTGCGCGGCATCGCCCACCACAGCGGGGCGGGCCCGGCCGGCGTGCTGCGCGGGCTGGACGAGGCCATGGCCCACATGCACACCGAGACGCTGGCCACGGCCGCCGTGGCCCGGCTCGAGCACATCGGTGACGAGGGCGGGCCGGCCGGACCGTGGCGGCGGCTGCGCTGGTCGAATGCGGGGCATCCGCCACCGATCGTGCTCACCGCCGACGGCCACGTCGCCGTCCTCGGTGGCCGGGTCGGCGACCTGATGCTGGGTGTCGACGCGACCGCCGAACGCGCCGAGTCGACCGTCGACCTCCTGCCGGGGAGCACGGTGCTGCTCTACACCGACGGGCTGGTCGAGCGGCGGGGCAGCACCCTCGACGAGGGGATGGCCCGGCTCACCGCGGCAGTGCGCGCACTGACCGGCCGCTCCCTCGACGAGCTCTGCGACGCTCTCCTGGAGCGGATGCTGGAGGGAACCCCGCAGGACGACGTCGCGCTCGTCGCGGTCCGCGTCGCCGCGCCGGCCCCCCGCTGAGGGCGCCCATCGAAAGGAAACGCACCGGAACCGGACAGGAAGGCGGCGGGTCGGGGATTGGCGGCCCGGATCGCTGGGCACCGAGGGGGCGCTGAGGTACCGGCGATCGGGGGAGAGGGCATGGGGCGACTGGCATGGCCGTTGCGCCCGCTGCCGGACGGCCGCGGTGAGGTGTGGCGCTGGGAGCTGGGGACCATCGCCGAGCTCCCGGCCGCACGGGCGGGGCTGCGCAGCCGACTGGGCGGCGTCGGCTTCCCCGACGAGCGCGAGGACACGGCCGGCGAGCGCCTCGTCCTGGCCTTCGACGAACTGGCCTCCAACGCCTTGCGCCACGGGGAGTCGCCGGTGGTCGCCACCGTCGTGGCGGGCAGCGGCGGCTGGCTGCTCGACGTGAGCGACCGGGCTCCCGAGATGATGCCGGCGCCCGCCGTCGACCGGGATCCCGCTCAGGGCGGCCTGGGCCTGCACCTCGTCGCGCGGCTCGCCGTCGCGCACGGCTGGTACGTCGACGGGGGAGCCAAGCACGTCTGGGCATGCCTGCCCACCACCGTGGAGGACCGCCAACCCGCCCTTGCATAGCGGTCCCTCCGGGCCGGACTCCGGTTCCGGTGGACGCGGTGCCGGCCGCCGCCCGGTCTCCGCGCGGGCTGATCGCGCCGGCCGGCGGGAGCAGGGTCCCGCGGGTGGGCATTCCATCCCTCGAAATGCCCACTGGAGGGACCATGCCGGAGTTCAGCTGCCCCCAGGGTCACAACGCAACGACCCCCGGTGCCGTCAGGCACCGGGGGTCGGAGCGGGCGCGGTCCGGAGGACCGCGGTGTCACAGGGTTACGGGAGGACGAGGGAGAGGGCTCCCTTGCCGTAGCCGGGGACCTCGATCGCCAGGTCGAGACGGTTGAAGCCCGCCAGCATGCCGGCGATGTCGCCCGGCACGTCCTCGCCGTCGGGGACGAGCTTGTTCAGCTTCGAATGCGGGGCACCGGGGGTGTTGAACAGGGCCGAGAGCACGTTCACGACCTCGTGCAGGGCCTCGAGGAGCAGGGGGCTGAGCTCCTTGTCCTCCTCCACGGCGTCCTGTGCGCCACCGGGGGGCAGCAGGGCCAGGGAGGCGGCGGTGTAGGCCGAGGCCCCGAGGTCCATGACGCACAGCGCGTTGACCGACATGTCCGGCGCCGTGTAGATCGCGATGGTCACCGGGCGGTTCGGCTCGGGGGTCACCGGCGCGCCGGGCGAGACGGTGACCTCCTTGCCGACCAGGCCGGAGAGCATGTCGCGGACGTCCTTGGCGGCCGGCAGCAGCACGGTGCTCATGCGATCACCCCGTCCAGGTGCTCCTTGAACGTGTCCTCGTTGAACGGCTTGGCGATGAGGAACATGGCGCCGGCGTTGGCCGCCTTCTCCCGCATCTCCGGGGAGCCTTCCGAGGTCACGAACCCGAAGGGCACGGCCGAGCCGGACGCGCGCAGCGCCTGCAGGCACTCGATGCCGGTCATGTTCGGCATGTTCCAGTCCGACAGGATCAGGTCGGGCTTCTCCGAGCCGACCTTGGCCAGCGCGTCCGCGCCGTCCTCGGCCTCGACGATGTCGTGGTCGTCGTAACCGGCCTGCCGCAGGGTGCGGATGACGATCTGCCGCATCACGCGGCTGTCGTCGGCGACCAGGATCTTCACAGGGGCACCTCGTTCTCGTGGTTCTCGTACGGGTCGGGCAGGGCACCGGCGGAGCCCTGGACGGAGATGGACAGCGACTGGCCGCGCCACAGGACGTCGATGCGGACGACGTCGGCCGGGTCGGTGACCTCCGGCGCGTTCCCCACCTCGGGCAGTCCCAGCGCCGACGGCCCCGGGAGGACGGCCTTGACGTTGCCGCCCACCACGTTGGCGAGCTCACCGAGGGCGTCGTCGACGTCCTCGGCGTCGAGCACCGGCGGGGCGTGCTCCTTGAGCAGCGCGCGGGAGAGCTCCTCGGCGGTGGACCGGCCGGTGGTGATCACCACGGTGCCGGTCCACGGGCCGACGACCTCGACCCACGAGCTGACGGCGTCGTCGGCGGGGCCGCCGGGCAGCGGCAGGAGGTACTCCTCCTCGCCCACCAGGGCCAGCCACGCCTCCTCGGCGATGCTCTGGACGGTGGCCTCGTCGATCAGGTCGGTGATGGCGAGGGGGGCGTCGCTGGTCCGGCGGCGCTCGCCGGTGTCTCCGAGATCGGCACTGAACGCGGTCACAGGAAGACCTCCTGCGGGAGCAGGCCGAGCAGCGCGAGCTTGTCGCGGATGGCGTCGGCGGTGAACGGCTTGATGACGTACTCGTGCGCGCCGGCCGCCAGTGCCCGGACGATCTGGGTGTGCTCGCTCTCGGAGGTGACCATCATGATCGTCACCTGCCGCCACGCGGGGTTGGAACGGACCGCGGAGACGAACTGCAGGCCGTCCATCACCGGCATGTTCCAGTCGACGCAGACCAGGTCGGGCAGCCAGCCGCCGTCGAGGACGTCGAGGCCCTCGCGGCCGTGGCCGGCCTGTTGCACCTCGTAGCCGAGACCTTCGAGGATCCCGGCGACGATGCGGCGCATCACCCGTGAATCGTCGATCACCAGAGCGCGCACGATCACTTTCCCTTCAGCGGGCGGTAGGCGGAGCTGCGGCCGACGACGACCCGCTCCCAGGAGTCGT
>DATHAK010000022.1:0-4554 GCA_035296685.1 Blastococcus sp. | reverse complement strand
ACCTTGCGCACGGCCTGCGCGGTCACCCGCCAGCGGTCGGCGGTCGTGTCCACGACCCCCTCCTCGACGAGCCACTTGACCAGTTCCTCGACGTAGAACGGGTTCCCGTCGGCGGTGTCCGCGATCAGGTCCACGAGGTTGACCGGGACCTTGTCGACGCGCTGCAGGATCTCGGCGACGAGCGCGCGGTCCTCGCGCTCCGGCAAGGGGTCCAGCCGCAGCTCCTGGTGCACGGGCGGGGTGCGACCCCAGTCGGGCCGCTGCTCCATCAGCGACGGGCGCGCGGTGCAGACGACGAGCAGTGGGCCCGAGCCGGGTGCCTGCGCGAGCGCCTCCAGCGAGTCGAGACTGGCCGAGTCGGCCCAGTGCAGGTCCTCCAGGAGGACGACCACGGGCGCACGTTCGGCGAGCCGGTTCAGCAGGGCCAGCACCAGCGCGCTCCCCCGGCGACGCAGCGCCTCGGGGTCGGTGGTCCCCACGGCCGCGAGCCCCTCCGCCCCGAGCGCGAAGCCGAGCCAGGCGGCCACGGTCTCCGCCGCGCCGGGGACGACGTGCTGCGGGCCGACCAGGTCGGACCACCCCTTCCGCCAGCGGCGGAGGACGAGGTCGGGGTCGTCCGTCGCGCGGATGCGGAGCCGTTCGGCGAAGACGCTGCGCAGCAGGCCGTTGGGAACGTTGGTGGAGGGTGATGCCCGACCGCGGAGCAACCAGACCTCGGTGGGGAGCCGGGCCAGCCAGTTCTCGACGTCGTGCACGATGCGCGACTTCCCGACCCCCGCCTCACCGAGCACCGTCACGATCCGGCGGCTCTGCTCGCCTGCCACCTCGATGAAGGCCTCCTGCAGCTGCCGCATCTCGTCACCCCGGCCGATGGTGCGGGTGGGGACGCCCTCGATGCCGCGGCTCTCCGGCCAGAAGCCCTCCCGGTCCGCGCCCACCACGAGGTACGCGTCGAAGGGGCCGGTGATGCCCTTGAGCGTCAGACCGGGCACGCGGCGCAGGCCGAAGGTGCCGCGCACCTGGCCGGCCGTGTCGGCGGACAGCAGGACCGTCCCGGGTGCGGCCGCTGCCTGCAGCCGGGCCGCGCGGTTCGCGGTGTCGCCGACGACGAGGAACTCACCCTCGGTCCGCTCCGCCAACCCGGTGACCACGACCTCGCCGGTGTCGATGCCGATCCGCATCTGCAGCCGGACGCCGAGCGACGCCTCGACCTGCTCGCTCAGCTGCTCCAGGGCCTTCAGCATCGCCAGCGCCGCCCGCACCGCCCGCGCACCGTCGTCCTCCCGGGAGCGGTGCAGGCCGAACACCGCCATGACCGCGTCGCCGATGAACTTCTCCACGACGCCGCCTTCGGACTCGACGGCCCCGCGGAGAGCGGCGAAGTAACGGCTCATGACCTGCTGCAGGTCCTCGGGGTCCAGCCGCGCGGCCAACACCGTCGAGTCGACCATGTCGGCGAAGAGCACGGTGACCTGCTTGCGCCGCTCCCCGACGGAGGCGGCCAGCAGCCGGTCCCGCTTCTCGGTCAACGGCCCCAGGGCGGTGTCGACGACGGCGTCGCCCAGGACCGCACGCTGGCCCTCGAGCGCGGTGATCGCCTGTTCGACGGCGCCGAGCTCGTCGGATTCGGGTGTCAGCGCCGCAGACATCCGCCACTCCTCCGCCGTCGTGACGGGGCGACGGTACCGCCGTGATCCACTCGATGACGGCGAAGGGATGGCGCCCGCCGAGGTCCGGCGGCCACGATGAACGGCATGGGCGTCGGTCGGCGGTGGGCCGCGGCGGTCCTGGTGGTCGCGGGGCTCTGCGCGTGCGCTGACGACCAGGAACCTTCCGTGAGTTCCCCGCCGTCGTCGATGCCGTCCACCACGCCGCCGGCGACCAGCGCCGCCGCGTCCGTGCCCCCGGAGCCGGGGACGACGGTGACGACCGGTGAGAGCGAGTTCGGCGTGATGCTGTTCGACCCGTCCGGGCAGGCGATGTACCTGTTCGACAAGGAGACGGCGGGCGCGCCCGACTGCTACGGCGACTGCGCGACCGACTGGCCGCCGGTGCTCACCGACGGAGCCCCGCAGGCGACCGGGAACGTTCGTACGGACCTGCTCGGCACCGTCCCGCGCGACGACGGCTCGACGCAGCTGACCTACGCCGGCCATCCGCTCTACTTCTACGCGCACGAGGGCCCGGGTGAGGTGCTCTGCCACGACGTCGTCGAGTACGGCGGAACGTGGCTGGTGGTCACGCCGGTGGGGTCTCCCGCCGCCTGATCGACAGGCCGCGAAACATCCGCACGAGCGCGCGGAACCGCCTAGTCTCCGATCGCCGGGTGCGGGACTCTTCCGTGCATGCCGTCGATGTTGGTCAAGCTGGATCAGGCTCACCTCGAGGAACTCGTCGGCCGCGCTGAGAGCGGCACGGTCGCGACCTTCACCGGTGATGCCGTCACCCAGCTCAGGGCGGATGCACAGGGTGCTGTGATCACCGGCCCTCAGCTGGACGCTTTCGTGCTGCGGTGCATCGGCACCGCCGTGGAGTTGCAGGCCCACCAGGAGCGGGGCGGAGCCCTGCTGGCCGAGTACCCGGACGGGACGGTGCGCGAGCTGTCCCTCGACCTGGGGCACGACGGCACGACGATGCCCCGCAGCACCATGGTCACCCGCGCGACCACGCGTCGACGCCGGGGCCGGCGCGTCTCCTCGGCGGTCGAGCCATGAACCCCTTCCCGACCGGCCTCGGGGTCGGAGAAGCCGTCGCCCTGCGACGGGAGAACACCCGCTCCGTCCTGGCGCTCATCGTCATCGGTGTGCTCAGCGTCCTCGCCCTGACAATCGCCGTGTTCGTGCTGGTCCAGCGCGGACACGTCCAGGACCTGATGACCGGCGTCTTCACCCCCGTCATAGGCATCGCCGGCACGGTCCTGGGCTTCTACTTCGGCTCGCAGGAGGGCAAGCAGTAAACCTCACCGGTCCTGCTGTTCGGCACGCTCACCAAAGCGTGGCCCCCCAGTCACCATGGCGGTGCACAGCGCCCAGAGCGTCGTCGTGCAGGGCTGCGCGGAGGGGGTGCGCGCGCTGATGTCACATCCGGGTCGCGGCCGGTGTCTCCATGTCGACAGCACCCACACCCTGGAGGAGACATGGCGAGCAGCACCCGGGTCCCGCCGGCCGAGATCACCGGCATGTACGGCGCCCTGCTGAAGACGATGGCCCGCAAGATGGTCGGGCAGGTCCCCGAGAGCATCGGCGTGATGTGGCACTACCCCGCCGTCCTCAAGGACATGATGGGCTTCGGGCGGAAGGTCGACTCCTGGAACCGGCTCGACCCCAACCTGGCATCCTTCGCGACCATGGCCGCCGCCGGCGCCGTCGGCTGCAGCTTCTGCCTCGACCTCCACTACTTCATGTCGCACAACCGCGGGCTCGACGAGGCCAAGGCGCGGGAGGTGCCGCGGTGGCGCGAGTCCGCCGTCTTCACTCCCCTGGAGCGGCGGGTCATGGAGTACGCCGAGGCGATGAGCCAGACGCCGCCGGCCGTGACCGACGAGCTGTCGGCCGCGCTGCTGGACGAGCTCGGCGCGCCCGCTCTGCTCGAGCTGACCGCCAGGATCGGCGCGATGAACATGACCGCGCGGGGCAACGTCGCGCTCGGCATCCGGTCGGCGGAGTTCTCGGCCTCCTGCGGCCTGCCCCCGCTCGCGGCTCGTCCTACGGACGTCGCCTCGGCATGACCGACGATCCGTTCGCCGACCCCTTTCCCGCGCACCGCAGCCTGCTGTTCACCGTCGCCTACGAGATGCTCGGCTCGGCCGCCGATGCCGACGACGTGGTCCAGGAGACCTGGCTGCGGTGGGCGGACGTGGACCCGTCGACGGTGCGCGATCCGCGCGCCTACCTGGTGCGGATCGCCACCCGCCAGGCGCTCAACCGGCTGCGCACCGTGTCCCGCCGCCGCGAGGACTACGTCGGCGAGTGGCTTCCGGAGCCGTTGCTGACCAGTCCCGACGTGGCCGAGGACGTGGAGCTCGCCGAAAGCGTCTCGATCGCGATGCTGACGGTGCTGGAGACCCTCGGGCCGACCGAGCGCGCCGTCCTGGTGCTGCACGAGGTGTTCGACGTGCCGTACGACGAGATCGCCGAGGCGGTGGGGAGGTCGACCGCGGCCGTCCGGCAGATCGCGCACCGGGCGCGCGAGCACGTGGCCGCGCGGCGTCCGCGGATGGTGGTGAGCCGCACGGAGCAGCAGCAGGTCGTGGACCGGTTCCTCGCCGCGGTCACCGCGGGCGATGTGCAGGGTCTGATGGACGTGCTCGCGCCCGACGTGGTGGTGGTGGCGGACAGCGGGGGCCTGGCGCCGGCCGCCCGGCGCCCTGTCATGGGTCGGGAGCGAGTGGCGAACGCACTCTCCCGCTTCGCGGCGTTCGCGCCCGGGGTGGAGATCACCACACCGCTGGTCAACGGTGCAGTCGCTGCCCGCATCGACCCCGGCGGCGAGTTCGACACCGCGATCACCTTCGTCGTCGAGGACGGCCGGATCACCCGCATCTATGCGATGCGC
>DATHAK010000021.1:0-10310 GCA_035296685.1 Blastococcus sp. | reverse complement strand
CGCCTCGGCCGCGGTCAGGGGGCTGCCGCCGGTGGTGGAGACGTCCTCGACCACCAGGACCGCGCGGCCCTCGACGTCGGGACCCTCGATCCGTCTCTGCAAGCCGTGGGCCTTGCCGGCTTTCCGGACGACGCACGCGTCGAGGAACCCCTCGCCGGCGGCGGCCGCGTGCAGCATCGCCGTCGCCACCGGGTCGGCCCCGAGCGTGAGGCCGCCGACGACGTCGTAGCGCAGGTCGCCGGTGAGCTGCCGCATCACCCGGCCGACCAGCGGGGCACCCTCGTGGTGCAGCGTCAGCCGGCGCATGTCGATGTACCAGTCGGCCTCCCGGCCCGAGGACAGCGTGACCTTTCCGTGCACGACGGCGAGGTCGGCGATGAGCTGGAGCAGCCGGTCACGGTCGGGCAGATGCGCGGGGGCCGTCATTGGGCCGACCCTAGACAGGCGACAGGGCCGCCGCCCGACCCGAGGTCGGACAGCGGCCCTGCGCGCTTACTCAGGGAGCGGCCGGGGCGAGCACCTGGTCGATGATGTAGACGGTGGCGTTCGCGGTCTGGACGTTGCCGCAGATCACCGACGCCGGCATCTGGGTGACGGTGCCGTCCATGGCGATGGTGAAGTTCTCACCGGAGCCCTCGATGGTGACCTCGTCGTTGTTGAGCGTGGTGTGCGTGCCGGCCAGCTGCTCGGGGGTCAGCCGCCCCGGGATGACGTGGTGGGTGAGGATCGCCGTCAGCTGCGCCGTGTCGGCCAGCACCGCGTTCAGCGTGTCCGGCGGGACCGCCTCGAACGCCGGGTTGGCCGGGGCCAGCACCGTGATGTCGTCGGTGGTGTTCAGGGTGTCCACCAGGTTGGCGGCGGTCACCGCCTGCACCAGCGTCGACAGGGCCGGGTTGTTGCTGGCGGCGGTGGCCACCGGGTCGTCGCTCATCCCGGTGAAGCTGCCCTCGCCCTCGGCGGGAACGGCGGAGCAGCCGGCGCCGAAGGGCTCGTCGGACATCGCCGGGGCCTCGCTCTCCGTCGCCTCCATGGCGCTGCCGGAGGTGTCCGCGGCAGAGGCCGTGTCCGAGGAGTCGTCCGACCCGCAGGCGCTCAGCGTGATCACCAGTGTGGAGACGGCGGCGAGAAGGACGCCGCGGGGAAGAACTGTGCTCTTCACGAGATGGTGCTCCTTTGTCCTGTCCGTGCGACAGCATTGTCGCGGGCGGGGAGTGCACCGGCCGCGAGCGCGGTCCGGAGTCGCGTCGTCGGCGCCAGCCGGGACGGGTCTGGGGGCGGCCCGGGGGCCTGGTGGGTGGTCATCCCGCGACCACCTGGATCGAGTGCCAGCCGCTGGCGCCCGACGGGAAGGGCGTCGCGCGGGCGTCGGTCTGCACCTCGCCGTCGGCGCTCGTGGCGCGGACGGTCACCGAGTGCCGCCCGGCGGCGAAGTCGTAGGGCAGCACCCACTGCCGCCACAGGTCGGCATCGACCTCGGGGGACAGCTCGGCCTCGGCCCAGTCCTCGTCGTCGACCCGGACCTCGACGGTCGCGATGCCGCGGGTCTGGGCCCAGGCGACGCCGGCGATGGGCCGCCGCCCGGCCGGGAACTGCCGCAGCGGCGCCGGGGTGTCGATGCGCGAGGCGATCTTGATGGGGGCCTCGGCCGCCCAACCCCGCTCGACCCAGTAGGCGTCGAAGGCGTCGAAGGTGGTCGCCTCGATGCTCGCGAGCCACTTGCAGGCCGACACGTAGCCGTACAGGCCGGGGATGAGCATGCGGACGGGGAAGCCGTGCTCCACCGGCAGCGGCTCGCCGTTCATGCCGAAGGCGAGCATCGCGTCCTCGACGTCGAGCGCCGACCTCGTCGGGGCGCCGATCGTCATCCCGCTGACGTCGCGGCACACCAGTTGCGAGCTGCCCGGGCGGATGCCGTTCTCCCGCAGGATGCCGCCCAGGGGCACGCCGATCCAGCGGGCGCTGCTGGCCAGGGTGCCGCCGACCTCGTTGGAGACGCAGGTGAGCGTGATGTCGCGCTCGATCACGTCGTCGCGCCCCAGCAGGTCGTCGAGGGTGTAGCTGCGGGGGCGGTCGAACATCCCGCGCAGGGCCAGCCGGTAGTCCGCGGGACGCACCTGCGGAACGCTGATCGCGGTGTCGACCCGGTAGAACTCGCGGTTGGCCGTGAACAGCGGGGTGAGGCCGCCGATCTCCTCCGCTAGGTCGGCCTCGGCGGGCAGCGCGGCTGCCCGGGAGGACGGCGTCGGGAGGGCGAGGCCGGCGCGGGCCTCCGCCACGTCGAAGCGCCGTTGCAGCAGGCGCCCTCCGCCGCCGGTGAGCGCCGCCGCGCCCAGGGCCACCCCACTGGTGACGAAGAACCCGCGGCGGTCCAGGCCCGTGCCCTTCCGGTCCATCGAGCCCAGGACCTCACGCAGCCGGCCGACCGTCCGCTGGTCGGCGGTGCCGCCGTCGACGGTGGCCCGCGCCCCCTCCGGTCCGCCGAGCGCGGACTCCTGCTCCGGGATCGTCAGAGGGGGCAGCAGGGCGAGCAGCGCTCCGACGCCGGCGAGCGCGCCGAGGACGGACGGCAGGGCGTCGAGGACCCCGCCGGCGGGGCGGGTGACAGCGGCGGCAGCACCGACGACGCCGAACAGCGCGATACCGGCCGCGCCGACCCGGCGCGAGCGGAGCGCCACCAGGCCGAGCAGGAGGGAGTACAGCGCGATCAGGATCAGCGTCCCGACGACGAGGGCCACCTTGTCGTTCTCGCCGAAGGTGCGGATGGCGAATTCCTTCGCCCCTTCCGGGGTCAGCGTGATGACCGCGTCGCCGACGGCGACGACCGGCGAGGACGCGGGACCGACGAGCGCCGCCGCCAGCTCCGCGACGCCGAGCGCGACGCCGGCGGCGATCAACCCCGCGAGCGCGCCGAGGAGCCGGCGGTGCGCGGAAGTGGTCACGCCCGATCTTCGGCCCCCGACCCGGATCCGGATTCGTTGCGCACGACATTTCCCCGCCGACACGGGGCCCTCCGTGCCGCGGCCGTCTGTCAGGCTGGTGCCGTGCCGAAGACGCCTCCGCCCGCCGAGGCCGCCCCCACGATGCCGGCGTCGGTCCGGGTGGCCGTGATCGTCATGGGGCTGCTCGCCGCCCTGCTGCTCATCAACGCCGGGCTGCTCTGGTACGCCTTCGATGCGGCGGTCGACCGCGTCGTGGAGCAGGGCGACGTCTCGCGGGCCGACGCGCGCCAGTTCGTGCTGATGTCGCTGGTGCCGTACCTGGTCATCGGCCTGCTGCTGGCGGTCTCGGCCTGGTTCTTCCCCCGACGCCAGCCGTGGGCGCGCTGGACCGGCCTCACCGCGAGCGCCGTCCTGGGGCTGCTGACCCTCTTCTCGATGGTGGCCGCCGGCGGGGTCAGCGTCGGGTCGCTGCTCGTGGTGGTGCTGGCCGCGGCCGCGGTCACCAGCCTGCTGGCACCGACGACGACCGCATGGGCGCCCCGGCTGCGGTCGCGCGCCTGATCAGCGCTGGCCGGCCGCCCGCAGCCAGCCGCGGTAGCGGTACCACTCGCTGGACGGCTTGAGCGCCAGCAGGACGACGCCGGCGACGAGGATCAGCAGCTGGAAGACGTTCAGGGCGCTGAGGAACGGCAGCGGCGAACCGAGGGCGAGCCCGAACAGTCCGCCCAGGATGCCCAGACCGGCGAGCACCCACAGGACGATGCGGGCCCAGTTGTGGCCCTTCCAGGCGAACCAGAGGAACAGCGCGTAGAGGGCGATGAAGACGAACCCGATGACGATGCCCGTCACGACGCTGCCCTTGGCCCCCGCCAGGGCGGCCTCCAGGTCGGCGTCCGGCTCGATGCCGAGGTTGGCGTAGGTCCACTCGACGACGCGGTCGTAGTTGAGGAGGGAGACCACCTGGGAGACGGCGCTCAGCACGAGCGCCGCGATGTAGGCACCGAGGCCGGCGCGCACCGTGGTCGGCCGCTCCATCGGCGCCGGGGCGCCCTGTCCGAACGAAGCCGAGGGGGCCGGGGCGTAGCCGGGATAGGGCTGTCCGGGCGGCGCCGGGGCGGGCGGTGCGTTCCAGTCCTGCGGGGGGCCGTACTGGCCTCCCGGGCCGTACTGCCCGCCGGGCTGGTCGCCCTGTCCTGACGTCATCGTCGCCTCCCGTTCGGTCCACGCCTTCCCGCAATCCTTCCCGCGATCATGGTCGACCGGCCCCGGCGGGAGGCTCCGACCCCCCGCCGGGTCGCGGAATCAACCACGGCGGACGGTCAGGCCGCCCTCGCCGGCGCCGGTGAAGTCGTCCGGTGCGTCGACGACGACCTCGTCGCCGTCCCGGATGTCGCCGGCCAGCAGCGCCTTGGCCAGCTGGTCGCCGATCGCCGACTGCACCAGCCGGCGCAGCGGCCGGGCGCCGTAGACCGGGTCGAACCCGTTGAGCGCCAGCCACTCGCGGGCGGCGTCGGTGACGGTGAGCGTCAGCCGGCGGGCGGCGAGCCGGCGGGCCAGGACACCGACCTGGATGTCGACGATCCCGGTCAGCTCCTCGCTGCCGAGGGCCCGGAACACCACGACGTCGTCGAGCCGGTTGAGGAACTCCGGCTTGAAGTGCGTCCGGACGACCTCCAGCACCGCCTCCCGGCGCCGCTCCTCGGGCACCGACTGGTCGGCGATGAGCTGCGAGCCGAGGTTCGACGTGAGGATCAGGATCGTGTTGCGGAAGTCGACCGTGCGGCCCTGGCCGTCGGTCAGCCGGCCGTCGTCGAGCACCTGCAGCAGCACGTCGAAGACGTCCGGGTGGGCCTTCTCGACCTCGTCGAGCAGCACCACCGTGTACGGGCGACGACGCACCGCCTCGGTGAGCTGGCCCCCGGCCTCGTAGCCGACGTAGCCGGGCGGCGCCCCGACCAGCCGGGCGACGGAGTGCTTCTCGGAGTACTCGCTCATGTCGATGCGGAC
Source organism: Blastococcus sp. (assembly GCA_035296685.1). GTDB lineage: Bacteria > Actinomycetota > Actinomycetes > Mycobacteriales > Geodermatophilaceae > Blastococcus_B. Next base: position 5,364 of record DATHAK010000021.1, on the reverse strand, counting down.
CATCGCCCGCTCGTCGTCGAACAGGAACTCCGCCAGCGCCTTCGCCAGCTCGGTCTTGCCGACGCCGGTGGGGCCGAGGAAGAGGAACGAGCCGGTGGGCCGGTCGGGGTCGGAGACGCCGGACCGCGCGCGGCGGACGGCGTCGGAGACGGCCCGGACGGCGTCGGGCTGGCCGACGACGCGGGCGGCGAGGCCCTCCTCCATCCGCAGCAGCTTCTGGGTCTCGCCCTCGAGCAGGCGGCCGGCCGGGATGCCCGTCCAGGCCTGCACGACCTCAGCGATGTCGTCGGCGCCGACCTCCTCCTTGAGCATCGACTCACCGGTCTCGACGGACTCTTCCGCCGAGGTCAGCGAACGCTCGAGCTCCGGGAGCCGGCCGTACCGCAGCTCCGCGGCACGGGCGAGGTCGCCGTCCCGCTCGGCCCGCTCGGCCTCCAGGCGGGCACTCTCCAACTCCTCCTTGATCCGCTGGATCCGCTCGATCGCGGTCTTGTCCTGCTGCCAGCGGAAGGTCAGCTCGGCGAGCTCCTGCCGGCGGTTGGCCAGCTCCTCGCGCAGGGTCGCCAGGCGCTCCAGGGACGACGGGTCGTCCTCCTTGGCCAGCGCCATCTCCTCGATCTCCATCCGGCGGACGGCGCGCTCGACCTCGTCCACCTCGACCGGCCGGCTGTCGATCTCCATGCGCAGCCGGCTGGCCGCCTCGTCGACCAGGTCGATCGCCTTGTCCGGCAGGAACCGGGCGGTGACGTAGCGGTCGGAGAGCGTGGCGGCGGCCACGATCGCGGCATCGGTGATCCGGACGCCGTGGTGCACCTCGTAGCGCTCCTTGAGGCCGCGCAGGATGCCGATGGTGTCCTCGACGCTCGGCTCGCCCACGAAAACCTGCTGGAACCGGCGCTCGAGGGCCGGGTCCTTCTCGATGTGCTCGCGGTACTCGTCGAGCGTCGTCGCGCCGACCATCCGCAGCTCGCCGCGCGCCAGCATGGGCTTGATCATGTTGCCGGCGTCCATGGCGGATTCGCCGGTCGCGCCGGCACCCACGATGGTGTGCAGCTCGTCGATGAAGGTGACGATCTGCCCCTCGGAGTCGGTGATCTCCTGGAGCACGGCCTTGAGCCGCTCCTCGAACTCACCGCGGTACTTGGCACCGGCGACCATCGCCGACAGGTCCAGCGCCATCAGCCGCTTGCCCTTCAGGCTCTCGGGCACGTCGCCGGCGACGATCCGCTGGGCCAGGCCCTCGACGATCGCCGTCTTGCCGACGCCGGGCTCGCCGATGAGCACGGGGTTGTTCTTGGTGCGGCGGGACAGCACCTGGACGACGCGGCGGATCTCGGTGTCCCGGCCGACGACCGGGTCGATCTTGCCGTCGCGGGCGCGCTGGGTGAGGTCGACGGCGTACTTCTCCAGCGCCTGGAAGGTGCCCTCCGGGTCGGGGGTGGTGACCTTCCGGTTGCCGCGCACAGTGCGGAAGGCGGCCAGCAGCGCGTCCCGGGTGGCGCCCGAGCCGGTCAGCACGGCACCGGCCTCGCCCTCGGAGCCGGCGAGGCCGACCAGCAGGTGCTCGGTGGAGACGTACTCGTCGCCCAGCGCGCTGGCCTGCTCGCCGGCGGCGTTGATGACCCGCAGGAGCTCGCGGGACGGCGACGGCGCGGCGACGGTCGCGCCGCTGACGCTGGGCATGCGGCGCAGCGCCGCCTCGGCCTTGGCGCGGACGTCGACCGGGTCGGCGCCGACCGCCGCGAGCAGCGGACCCGCGATGCCGTCGGACTGCTCCAGCAGCGCGGCGAGCAGGTGCAGCGGCTCGAGGGCGGCCTGCCCGCGGTCGACGGCCAGGCGCTGGGCGGCGGCGAACGCTTCCTGCGAACGGGTGGTGAGCTTGCTCTCCATGGTCGGGGGCGCGCGTCCTCTCGTGTGGTGGTGCGGGATCACCGGGTGCAACGACGGTGAAGTTGAGTCTGTTCCACTCAACCTCGTCCGTCCAGCCGCCCCGCCGGCCACTCCCCCGGCCGAGCAGGGAGGAGACGGACGGGCACCTTGCCCGTGAGCCCTAGACTCGGGGGATGACCGCTCTGCCGGCACCGAGCGTGGCGCTCGACGACCAGCTCTGCTTCGCCCTGTACGCCGCCTCCCGCGCGGTGACGGCGCGGTACCGGCCGCTGCTCGACGTGCTCGGACTGACCTACCCGCAGTACCTGGTCATGATGCTGCTCTGGGAGTCCGACCACCAGACCGTGGGTCAGCTCGGCTCGCGCCTCGCGCTCGACAGCGGCACGCTCTCCCCGCTCCTCAAGCGGCTGACCGCGGCCGGACTGGTCACGCGGCACCGGCGCGTCGAGGACGAGCGCTCGGTGTCCATCGCGCTGACCGACGAGGGCCGTGCGCTCCGCGACAAGGCGTTCGCCATCTCCGAGGAGATGATCGGCGCGATCGGCTTCGACACCGGCGAGTTCGACGACCTCAAGGCCAAGCTTCGGCTGCTCACCGAGCGGGTCTCGGTGCCCGCTCCTCGCAATTGAAAGAGGTCCTTCCGGCCTCGACCCGTCCCTTCGTAGACCAGGAGCCTCCATGACCACTCGCACCGCACGCACCGCCTGGAACGGCACCCTGCAGGAGGGTTCCGGCCGGACCGAACTGGCCAGCTCGGGGCTGGGGACGTTCGACGTCTCGTGGCCGAAGCGGACCTCCGAGGCCGCCGACGGGAGCACCAGCCCGGAGGAGCTCATCGCCGCGGCGCACGCGTCCTGCTACGCGATGGCGTTCTCCGGGGGGATCGCCAAGGCCGGTGGCACGCCGCAGAGCCTCGACGTCACGGCCGACGTCGACTTCGGCCCCGACAAGGAGCGCGGCGGGTTCATGATCACCGGGATCAAGCTGACCGTCCGCGGCCGCGTCGAGGGCCTCGACGCCGCCGGGTTCGAGAAGGCGGCCGAGGAGGCCAAGGCCGGGTGCCCGGTCAGCAAGGCCCTCGCCGGCGTCGACATCACCCTGGACGCGGCGCTCGCTTAGGTCCGCTCGCCGAGTGCCGGAACGGCCCGCGTCCCGATGGGACGCGGGCCGTTCGCGGTTCACGCCCCGCCGTGCGACCGGGACTCCGCCTCGTGAGCCTCGCCGATGGAGTTGAGCCGGGCCAGCAGCTCGGCCAGGCGGGCGACGTCCTCCTCGGGCCAGTCGGACATGTCGTCCTCCCACCGGGCACGTCGCGCGCTCCGGATCCGGGCCAGGCGGGCCGAGCCCTCTGCCGACGGCGTCAGCACCTGGGCCCGCCCGTCGACCGGATCGGGGCTGCGGTCCACGAGGCCCAGGTCCACCAGGCTCGCCACCTGCCGGCTGACCGTGCTCTTGTCCAGTCCGAGCCGGGCCACCACGTCGCCGGCGCGCAACGGGCCGGCGTCCTCCAGCAGCGCGAGCAGTCCGAACGCGGCGCCGTCCAGGTCGGGATGGAGCTCCGCGGACAGCCGGGCGGAGATCGCCCGCGCCCGGCGCAGCAGCGACGCGATCTCCCGCTCCAGCCGCACGAAGGCCTCGTGGGCGGCGGGCGTGCTCATCCCCGGCTCACCGTTCGGCCCGTGGCCGCCAGACGACCAGCGCGGAGCTCTGCCGCAGCTGCGGCACCAGGTCGCCGCGGTACGTGCCCGACATCGCGGCGGAGACCGCGGCCTCGGCGGCCATGCGGCGGGTCTCGGCGGCCGCCAGCTCCTCCAGCAGCTCGTGCACGCGCGCCTGCAGTGCCTCGACCCGCGACTCGAGCTCGATGATCCGCTTGATCCCGGCGAGGTTGACGCCGTCCTCCTGGGACAGCCGCTGGACCTCGCGCAGCAGGGCGACGTCCCGGGGGCTGTACCGCCGGCCGCCGCCGGCGGTCCGGCCGGGTCGGACCAGCCCGAGCCGGTCGTACTGCCGCAGCGTCTGTGCGTGCATGCCGGCGAGCTCGGCCGCCACCGAGATGACGAAGACGGGCGCGTCGTCGGCCACCGAGCGGACGGCGTCCTGCGGGCTGCTCACTTCTCACCTCCGGCCTGGACCGCCGCCGTGATCTGGGGGCGGGGGTCCTCGTCCATCTCCTCGGCGAGGGTCTCGATCACCTTGCGCTGCGCGGGCGTGAGCCGGACCGGCACGGCGACGTCGAGGGTGACCAGCAGGTCGCCCTTGCGTCCCTTCCCCGGGACTCCGTGACCGCGCACCCGCAGCGTGCGGCCGCTCGCGGTGCCCGCGGGGACCTTGAGCGAGACCGTCCCGTCGAGGGTGGGCACGGTCAGCGTCGTGCCCAGGGACGCCTCGGCGAAGGTGATCGGCACGGTCAGCGTCAGGTCGTCGCCCTTGCGCCCGAACAGCGAGTGCTCGGCGACGTGGACGACGACGAAGAGGTCGCCGGCCGGACCCCCGCGCCGTCCCGGGGCGCCCTTGCCGGCCAGCCGGATGCGCTGTCCGTCCTTGACCCCGGCCGGGATGCGCACGGTGATCGTGCGGGTCTGGGTGGTGACCCCGCTGCCGGAGCAGGTGGGGCACGGGTCGTCGACGACCGAGCCGGTGCCGCGGCAGTTGCGGCACGGCTCGGAGAAGGCGAACGCGCCCTGGCTGCGGCTGGTGACCCCGGCGCCCTGGCACACCGGGCAGGTGTGCGGGGAGGTGCCGGGCTTCGCGCCGTTGCCGTGGCAGGTCGGGCACGTGCCCGGGCTCTGCATCCGCAGCGGCACCGTCACGCCGAGGACGGCCTCGTCGAAGGAGAGCGTCGCCTCGGTCTCGACGTCCTGACCGCGGGCCGGGCCGGACGCGGCCTGGCTGCGGCTGCGCGCCGTCCCCCCGCCCCCGCCGAACAGGCCGCCGAGCAGGTCGCCGAGGCCGCCGGCACCACGGGCGCCGGCACCGGCGCCGGTGGCCCCGCCGAACAGGTCGCCGAGATCGAAGGGCTGCCCGCCCGCGCCGCCGGTGAACCCGCCGGGGAAGCCGCCGCGGCCGCCGGCCCCGAAGAGCCGCCGGGCCTCGTCGTACTCGGCCCGGCGCTTGGTGTCGGACAGGACGTCGTAGGCCTCGGAGACCTCCTTGAAGCGCGTCTCGGCCTCGGTGTTGCCCGGGTTCTTGTCCGGGTGCAGCTCGGTCGCCAGCTTGCGGTAGGCCTTCTTGATCGCCGCGGCGTCGGCGTCCTTGGGCACGCCCAGCGCGGCGTAGTAGTCCTTCTCGATGAAGTCCCGGGTGCTCATCGGGCGCCCCCTCTCTGCCTGTGCGGGCCGCCGGTCAGCCGGCGGCCGGAGCGTCGTCCGGCGCGGCCGTCTCCTGCGCCGCCGCCGGGGCGGACTCCGGGTCGGTGACCGCGACCATCGCCGTCCGCAGCACGCGGTCGCCGCGGCGGAAACCCTGCCGCAG